>NZ_BAABCQ010000033.1:0-53668 GCF_039539045.1 Streptomyces marokkonensis | reverse complement strand
CGATAATTCGAACAGAAACGTTCACTCGACCCGGTCCGGGTCGCAGGTCGCCGGGTCACAGAGCCACCGGGTCACAGAGTCGCCGGGGCACCGGGTCATCCGGGCACGGCCTCCCGCGTCCGGCGAGTGACGGCGAACCCGGTCAGGGCGACAGCGCCGATCCCGAGCAGGGCGGTCGCCGGATTGACGTACGACGGGATGACGGCCTCGACCACCCGCCCGTCCCCGGCCCGGCAGCCGAAGTGCAGCGGGAGGAACGTCGGTACGTAACCGCTGACTTCGCCGCCGCCCAGGACCCGGTGGCACGCCTGGGCCTGGACGTGGTCGTCGAAGAAGAACAGGTGCAGGAGGCCCCAGGTGTACATGCCGACCGTCGCGCCCCACGCCAGTACGGCCGCCGGTGCGAGGAACACCTGCCCGCCCGGGCCGGTCCTCCTCGCGCGCACCAGGCCCGTGATCCCACGAAGGGTGAGCCAGAGCACGGCCACGAGGCCGGCCAGGAGCAGCAGGAGCAGTACCGCCCCGTCGTGCTCGGCGTAGGGCTCGTCTCCGGAGCCGGACGCGATCACTCGGCGGTCGTGGAGGCCCAGGTGGTGAAGGCGGTGAAGGCGGCGGGGGCCAGGGTGAGGGCCGGTCCCGCCGGGTTCTTGGAGTCGCGGACGGCGACGGTGGCGTGCCGGGGCAGCTCGGCGACCTCGACGCACTCGCCGCCCTGGTCGCCGCTGTAGGACGACGTGCGCCAGGTCAGCCGGCCGAGCGGCGCGCACTCCACGCAGTCGCCGCCCTGGTCGCCGCTGTAGCTGGACTTACGCCACTGGTTCCTCGTCGGCATCGCCTTGCTCCCCATAGCGTTCCTCCATCACCCGGCGGATCAGCTCCGCCGAGTCCTTGAGGGAGAGCGCGGCGGCCCGGAGATGATCGTAACGGAGTGAACAGTCCTTGACGCTCTCCGGGTTGGCGGTCGGATGACCGGTGCCGTACCCCTCCGTGTAGACGATGGCGGGGTCCCGCGCGAAGCGATAGAGGTTGAATGAGCCTTGAAGCCCCGCGTGCGCGCCCGCCGAGAACGGCAGCACCTGGACGTTGATCCGGGGGTTGTCCTGGAAGGACAGGAGGTGGGTCAGTTGGCCGCGCATGGTCGTCCGGCCGCCGATCTCCTGGCGCAGCGCGGCCTCGCTGAGGACCGTCCAGAAGACCGGTGGTTCCTTCTTCTCGAAGATGCGCTGGCGGGCGAGCCGTACGGCGGTGCGGTCGTCGAGGTCGGTCGGGTCGAGCGTGCCGAGTACGGCCCGTACGTAGGCGTCGGTCTGGAGCAGGCCGTGGATCATGTGCGTCTGGAAGGTGCAGATCTCGACCGCGCGCACCTCCAACTCGGCCACCTGTTGGAACCACGCCGGTTGCTGGCTGCGCATCACCAGGTCGACCAGCCGGGACAGTAGCCCGCCCGTCCCCAGCGCCGCGTCGACACGCTCGCTGAACTCCGGTGTCGGCACCTTGCGTGCCGTCTCGATCTGACCGACCAGTGAGCCGGTGTAGTTGACGATGTCGCCGAGCTGCCGCTGCGTCAGCCCGGCCGCCTCCCGATGGCGCCGCAGCTCGAAGCCGTAGTAGTCGAGCGGTGAAGCGCCCGGGTCGAGGACGTTGATGTGGGTCATGAGGAGAGCCCCTCTCGCACCAACTCGGTCCACCACGGGACCGGTTGTATCCGTTCGGTAGCCCACGGTAGTCGTCCGACGTCAGGCTCGTGTCGTGAACGAATACTTTCCCTCGGTCCTCGTGGGCCACTGCGCGAACCAGTACCGGATGAGCTTCACGGTGGGCGCCCACTCGGCCGGGCACGTCAGGCGCATCGTCCGCTCGTATCTGGGCGAATGGGATCTCGACGAGCTGGCCGACGGCGTGGAGCTCGGCGTGACCGAGCTGCTGGCCAACGTCGTACGGCATGTCCCGGACCGCCGCTGCACGCTGGTGTTGCTGCGGCGGGCGGACGGCGGTGGTGTCCGGGTGGAGGTGGCGGACGGCAGCCCCCGGCTCCCCGTCGCGGCCGGGCGGGTGAGTGACGACTCGGAGAGCGGCCGGGGGCTGGTGCTGCTGGACGCGGTCGTCGACAAGTGGGGCGTGGGTCCTGGCCCCGGGGACGGCAAGACCGTGTGGTTCGAGTGCGGGGGTGCTGCTCCGTCCTAGCCCAGGGACTCCTGTGACGGAACGACGACGCCGTACATGTCGGTGATGGTGGCGAGGGCGCTGTGGTGCACCTGGTGGGCGTCCACTTCGGTGCCGGCGACCGGCAGGGCGCGGGTGGCGCAGGCGTCGGCGACGACCGTGGGGCGGTTGCCGCGCAGGAAGGCGCCCTGGGCGGTGAAGGTCACGCACATGTGCGTCATGAAGCCGACGACGACGAGGTCGCTGTTGCCGGCCGCGTCGACGTGCTCGCCCAGGTCCGTGCCGAAGAACGAGTCGGGCGCCTTCTTGACGACGACGGGTTCGCCGTCGACCGGGGCGACGCTCGGGTGGATCTGTCCGATCTCGGCGCGGCTGTCGTAGGGGGTGCCCTCGCCGCCGTCGTGGACGACGTGGATGACCTTGGCGCCTTCCTGGCGGGCGCGGGCCAGCAGTCGGGCGCCGGCGTCGAGGGCGTCCTGCCAGCCGTCGAGTTCCATCACGCCGGTCGTGTAGGTGTTCTGGTAGTCGACGAGCACCAGGGTGGAGTCGGCGAGCTCGGCGGGGGTGTCGTCGAGTCCGTTGAGGCGGCGCAGCGTGGTCCTGGGCATGGGGGACTCCCTGATCTTCGTCGGATGGAGGGTGCGGCTGGTGGCCCGCTCCTACGACGCTACGGCTCTCCTCTGATGTCGGCAATGTCGTCTAACCTGCAGATACCGACATGGAAGCTGGGAGGGATCATGAACCCTGTGAGCCGGCTGATCGTCGTCGTCCTCTTCGAGGGCGTCGACCTGCTCGACGTCACCGGACCGCCGGAGGTGTTCGCCCTCGCCCGGCGCGAGACGGCCGAGGCGGCGGGCTACGAGGTGGTCCTCGCCGCCGAGACCATGGACCCGGTCACCACCGGCGCCGGGGTCCGGGTCCTCCCGGACGTCACCTTCGACGACCTGTCCGCCCGGAGCGTCGACACCCTGATCGTGCCCGGCGCGGTCGAGATCGACGGCCGGCGCCGTGTCCGCGCGCTCACCGACCCCGTCGTGGTGGAGCGGGTGAGGCAGCTCGCCGGCCGGACCCGGCGGGTCACGTCCGTCTGCGTCGGCGCGCACGTGCTGGCGGCCGCCGGGCTGCTGGACGGCAAGCGCGTCACCACCCACTGGTCGACCGCGCGGCAGCTCGCCGACGACCACCCGGCCGTCGAGGTGGACGCCGACCCGATCTTCATCCGGGAAGGCGACGTGTGGACCGGCGCGGGCATCAGCTCCTGCCTCGACCTCTCCCTCGCCCTCGTCGCCGACGACCTCGGCGAGGCGGTGGCGCTGCGGGTGGCCCGGCAGCTCGTGATGTACTTGAAGCGGCCGAGCGGGCAGAGTCAGTTCAGTGTTCCGCTGGAGCAGGTCTCCACGACCCGGCGCGTCGAGGAACTGCGCCACCACGTCATGCGCAACATCGCCGAACCGCTCACCGTCGCCGACCTCGCCGCACACGCGCACGTCAGCGACCGGCAGCTCACCCGGATCTTCAAGACCGAACTCGGCACGACCCCGTACGCCTACGTGGAGTCGGCCCGCGTGGAGGTGGCGCGCCAGCAGCTCGAATCCACCGACGCGACCTTGGAGAGGGTCGCCTCCGCCTGCGGCTTCGGCACCGTCGACACCCTGGTCCGGGCCTTCCGCCGCCGCCTCGACACGACACCGACCGAGTACCGGCGCCGGTTCCGGACGGGCTCCGGCTGAGCCTCCCGTCTCCTGTGCTGATCGACGAGCGCCGACGAGAGACTGCCAACCCCCGGTCACGGGTGTTCGCGGTTGAGGAACCAGACGGTCCAGAGCACCATGGAGCACGCCGTGGCCAGCCGGAAGACGAGCCACCACCGGCTTCGGACGAATCGCCGCGACACAGCCACGAAAGGTCGGGTGTAGCGCCCCCTGCGGAGGCTCTCCCTGAGGAACTCCCGCTCCAGGGGCGTCAGGTCATCGGTCGAGCCGTCTGTCCTGATGAAGGCGTCGCGGGCGGCCACCAGACGCGTACCCCGGTACAAGGCGTCGGAGTCCCGGTCCAGTTGAGCCCATTCTCTGGCTGCCTCCGTCAGCCGCCGCTGTAGGCGCAGACGTTCGCGATCGGCATCCACCCAGGTGTGCAGCCGGGGCCATGCCGTGATCAGTGCTTCGTGACTCAGGTTCATGGTGGCGTCGTCCGCCGTGACCAACCGTGCCCGGACAAGCCTTTCCAATACCGCCTCGGCCTCCGGGGACCGGGCCAGCTCGTCCCGGTCGACGGGCCGCCGGGTGTCCGGTGCGCCGTCTCCGGGAGTGATCAACCGCAGGAGCATCATGCGGGCGAGCCCGGCCTGTGCCTCGGACATGTCACGGAACAGCTCTTCGGCGGTGTGCGCGACGGCCCCCTGGATACCGCCGATCGCGCGGTAGGCCTGAAGCGTCAGCGTACGTGCCCGGCGGCGGTGCCAGAGCTCCAGCAGGGTATGCGACATCAAGGGCAGGGCACCGGGCTCCTGAGCCATGTCGGCGATGATCTGGGATGTAAGGGCTTTTTCCACGACCAGGCGTGAGGATGTGGCCGGTTTCACGATCGTCTCCCTGACCTGCTCCGGAGACATGGAGCCGACCAGTTGGGTCGCCGTGTTGAGCGCCTCGACGAGCTCGGGGTGGTCGGCGCAGTGGCCGTAGAAGTCGGCGCGGACCGTGACGACCACCCGTAGGCCGCCCTCGCCGGGGACCGGGCGGGAGCGCAGGAGACCCTGGAGGAACCCGGAGCGTTCCGAGGGGTCGCGGCAGAGCGTGAAGACTTCTTCGAACTGGTCGACGAGCAGTACCGTCGGCGCGGCGCCCTCCACCGGGGACAGAAGCCCGCCATGCGTGGTGAGGGGGGTCTCACCCGGTGTGCAGATGCGGATGGTGGCAGGCCGGCCGTCGTCTTCCGGAAGCCGGCGCAACGCCGGTACCAGACCGGCGCGCAGCAGTGAGGACTTGCCACTGCCGGAAGGCCCGACGAGTGCGACGAACGGGTGCTTGCGAGTCATCTCCAGCAAGTCGCCGACGAGGTGGTCCCGGCCGAAGAAGAGACCGTCGTCCGCGGTTTCGAACCGGGCCAGCCCACGGTAGGGCGCGGGATCGTCCGGGGACGGTGTCGGGCCGGAGGGGACGTGCTCGGTCAGTTCGCGCCAGCGGCGCTCCCATTCGTCCGGGTGGCCTCCGCACGCCGCGACATAGGCGAGGGTGACCGGCAGGGACGGCGGCCGTTCACCTGCCGCCGCACTGGACAGGGTGGGGGCGGAGTAGCCGGTGCGGCGGGCCATGTCCCGGTAGGTGGGGCTTTTGGCAGCCCTGCGCAGCGCCCGTAGATCGTGAGCGAACCGCTGCACCGGGCCCGCCGTCGGATCCAGCGGCTTCTCGGAGCGTCCCACGGACCTGATCCCCCTTCGCGTTTCGGCTTCCCAGTCCGGTCCTCACCGTATGCGGAACGTGATTGGTAGGCGGCTGCGCGGCGGCTGACCAACAATCCTCCGGCTATTTGACTGCTGGTCACAGGGGTTCCACCCGCCCCCTCGATCCGAGGCGTTGACCGCTGTCCACGCCTGCGGATTCACTACTTCTCAGGGAGCAGACCATCATTGCGCAGTCGACCCGTGCACAGGCCCATGCCGACGAGGATGCTGAACCGGCCCGTCGGCCGCAGGTTTCATGGGGGTGCGGAGGCCGCCGAGGGGCGGCGGTGCCGGTACTACTGCCCGCGGTGGTCGCGCTCGGCTCGGGGTGGTGGGGAATCGACCGGCAGAACAGCATGTGGCGCGACGAGTCGGTCACCTATCAGGTGGCGCACCGCTCGCTGGGCGACCTGTGGGATCTGCTGGGCACGATCGACGCCGTGCACGGCCTCTACTACGTTCTCATGCACGTCGTGTTCGCTCTGTGGGACGGCGGTCCGGCCGCCTTGCGACTGCCGTCGGTCCTGGCGACAGCGGTGGCGGCGGCCGGAGTGGGAGCGATCGGTGCGGGGCTTGCCGGACGCCGTGCCGGTGCCTTCGCTGGACTCGTGTTCGTAGCGCTGCCGGTGACACAGCACTACGCGCAGGAGGGGCGTTCCTACGCGCTGGTTTCGGCGGCCGTCGTATGGGCCACGTACTTCTTTCTGCGTGGTGTGACCGCGGGTGGTGGCAGAGGGTGGGCGGCGTACGCCCTGACGCTCGGCCTCGCGTGCTGGCTGCACGAGTTCGCCGTACTGGTCCTGGTGGCCCATGGGCTGACCTTGTGGCTGGTGCGAGTTCCCAGCCGGGTGTGGCGTCGCTGGGGCATCGTGTCGGCCGTGGTCCTGGTGACCGTGTTGCCACTGGCCGTGGTGAGCGCCGGACAGGCGGATCAGCAGCTCGGCTGGCTCGGACGTCCGGGGCTGGCAGCATGGCTGCGCTTCCTGGCGACGTCGAGCGCGGGTGTCCTGCTCAGTCGGTTCCTCGTGCGGGGGGCTGCTCGAATGACCGTCCGAGGGGGTGATCGGGGAACGCTCCTGGCTTGCCTGGCACTGCCGATGCTGGTTGCCCCGGCGGGTGTGCTGATGACGTTCTCTCTTGTCAGACCCTGGTACGTGGAGCGTTACGTTCTGTACGGGATGGTGGGACTGGCCCTGCTGGCGGGGGCGGCACTGGACCGCTTGGCAGGGTTGCGGGACGGACTCGCCCCCGTCGCTCGGATGCTGATCGTCCTCGTCTCCGCCGTGGTGGTGCTCCTGGTTCTCGTGCCCTGGTCCATGCTGGTGCGATCGCCGGAGAGCCGGAAGGATGACGTCGTCGCCGTCGCCCAAGCCGTCGGGCGGGTCGCCGGCCCGGACGACGGACTGCTCTTCATGCCCGCTCGGCGACGTGAGTGGCTCCTGTCGTACCCGTCTGTGTACGGGCGCTTGGAAGACCTGGCCCTTGCCGAGTCCCCCGCCGCGTCGGGAACCCTGCAGGGGGTCGAGCTGCCCGCGGAGATGATCCGGCAGAACATCCTGGCCCACGACCGCATCGTCGCGCTGACCGATCTTCCCGGTCAGCCGCTCGACACTGTCGTGGAGGAGGCGGTCAAGCGGCGGGCCCTGGCGAGCCACTTCCGTCCCTGCGAGCGCGTACGGGTGCGGGGCGCGCGGGTGATCGTCTACGCACGCGCCGGGAACTGCGGTTCGGGTTCCGAGCCTCCGGACGCGTCGATTGGCGGCGGACCGGACAGGATCGGACCGGCGTACGCCCGTGCGGGCGGGCACGCCCTGCGGACGATCTTGCGGCACGCGTGTTCGAGGGTTCATCCGTGGCGGCGAAGCCTGATGTCAGCAGGCGGGTACGCCCGTATGCTGGCCGGAGATCCGGTAGGTGCTTTTGCTGGAGGTCCCGATGAGCACGCCCGAGCCCGGCGGCTTCAGCTCTCCCGAGCCGAGGCCACGTCTGTCCGTCGAGGAACTGCTGGCGGCAAAGAACACGCAGCCGATTCGCTCTCTGGGTGATCTCGCCGCCGACACGTTCGAGTCGGACGAGGAGCTGGAGCAGTTCCTCGCCTTCACTCATGCCGAGCGTCACCGCGACGCCGCCTGAGGCCGCCCGGATGCAACCCGTCATCCTCGACACCGACGTCGCCTCACTGCTGCACAAGCGCAAGCTCAGCGGTCCCCTGGCCACGCGTCTCATCGGTCGCAAGCCGCTGATCACATTCGTGACCTACGGCGAGCTGACCAAATGGATGGAGATCCGTCACTGGGGCACACGCAGCCGCCAGGAACTGGCCGACTGGCTTTCCGGTATTCCCGTTCTCCCGGGGGACGAAGCCGTCGCCACCACCTGGGGGCGGCTGTCAGCGGCCGGGATACAGCGTGGTCGGCCTCGTCCCACCAACGACATGTGGGTTGCCGCGGGCGCTCTCACCTACGACCTGCCGCTGGCCACTCTCAACCTGAAGGACTACGAGGACTTCCGTCTCCACCACGGTCTCCGGATTCTCGGCGGCGAGTAACAGCCGTTGCACCTCGGATTCGGCGTTCTGCGCCGTCGAAACACATGAAGGCGACGGCCCCGCTTCGTAGGGGAGCCCCGTCACGCGGAGCGGTCGGTCTCGTCGGTCTTCTCGAAGGTGACCGGTGCCTCGAAGGCCGCCCGGCGGGTGGCGCGGCGCAGGGCCTTCAGGACCGGGGTGCCCAGCGCGAGGGTCAGGACGACCGTCACGGCGGCGCGGCCCCCGTCCCAGCCGAGGGATGTGGCCAGGCAGTAGGCGAGGAAGCGGGCCAGGTTTTCGGGGATCGACGCGTCCGGGTCGAAGGCGATGTCCGAGGCGAGCGTGTTCATGAAGGTCCAGCCCTGGAGGTTCATCACCGTGCCGTAGGCGAAGGCCGCCAGGAAGCCGTACGCGGCCAGCATGAACAGCTCCGTGCGACCGCGCAGGCGGTCCGGGAAGGGCAGCAGGCCCGCCCCCATCGTGAACCAGCCCATCGACAGCATCTGGAACGGCATCCACGGGCCCACCCCGCCCGTCAGCAGCGCTGACGCGAACA
Organism: Streptomyces marokkonensis; assembly: GCF_039539045.1. Classification (NCBI taxonomy): domain Bacteria; kingdom Bacillati; phylum Actinomycetota; class Actinomycetes; order Kitasatosporales; family Streptomycetaceae; genus Streptomyces; species Streptomyces marokkonensis. The sequence continues at coordinate 44,983 of NZ_BAABCQ010000033.1, read as the reverse complement.
TCGTGACCGAGCCGAGGACGAAGCCGAAGCCCGGGCCCAGGACCCGGCCGCTGAGGACCATGAGGAAGAACATCGGTTCCAGGCCCGCGGTGCCCGCGCCGATGGGACGCAGCGCCGCGCCCACCGCCGCCAGGACACCGAGCATCGCCACGGCCTTGGGGCCGAGCCCCGACTCCGAGATCGTCGCCGCCACCACGGCCACCAGCAGCACCAGCAGGCCCGCGAACAGCCACGGCGCGTCCTGCGCGTGGGCGTTCAGCGAGGCGTCCGGCGGGGCCAGGAAGGGCCAGCCGAAGCCTGCCACGCCCACCGCGCTGACCAGGAGCAGGGCGGCAACGGAACGGGGACCGAGCCGGACGGCGCGGGCCTGACGCTGGGGAGGGGCGCCGCCGGTCATGCCAGCGCCTCCCGCACCTGCGCGACGGTCAGCCACTTCCGCGGGGCCAGCACCTTCGCGACCTGCGGGGCGAAGGACGGGGAGGCCATCACCACGTCCGCCGCCGGACCGTCGGCGATCACCTCGCCCTCCGCCAGCAGCACGACCCGGTGGGCCAGCTCGGCGGCGAGTTCGACGTCGTGCGTGGCCAGCACGATCGCGTGGCCCTCGGCGGCCAGGCCGCGCAGGAGGCCGGCCAGCCGGGCCTTCGCCGCGTAGTCCAGGCCGCGCGTCGGCTCGTCCAGGAGGAGGAGGGGAGGGCGGGCGGTCAGGACGACGGACAGGGCGAGGGTGAGCCGCTGGCCCTCGGAGAGGTCGCGGGGGTGGGTGTCGTCGGTGACGCCGGGGAGCAGCTCGGTGAGCAGGGCGCGGCAGGTGCCGGGGGACGCCTCCGCGTCCCGGTCGGCGGCGGCGCACTCGGCGGCGACGGTGTCGGCGTACAGCAGGTCGCGCGGCTCCTGCGGGACCAGGCCGACCCGGCGTACGAGGTCGCGCGGGGCCGTGCGGTGCGGTACGGCGTCGCCGGCGCGGACCGAACCGGCGGACGGTTCGACCAGGCCGACGAGGGCGGACAGGAGGGTGGACTTTCCGGCGCCGTTGCGGCCCATCAGGGCGACTGTCTCGCCGGGGGAGACGGTCAGGTCGATGTGGCGCAGCGCCTGGATCCGGTCCCGGCGGACGGCGAGGGAGCGGACCTCGGCGGCGTACGGGGTGGGGTCGGAGGGGGCCTGCGGGGACTTCCCGCGGCGGCGCCATCGGGACGCGGGCGCGGGCCGGAGCGGGGGGAGGGGCGGGAGCGTGGCGGGCGGTGGCGTGTGGTCCGGGATCTCCCGGTCGGACAGCCGGTCCCGCAGCGGGGCCGCGCGGCGGCGGGCGTCGCGGATGGTCAGCGGCAGCGGCGACCAGTCCGCCAGCCTGCCCAGGCCCACCACCGGCGGGTACACCGGGGACACGGCCATCACGTCCGCCGGGGGGCCGAGGAGCGGTGCAGTGCCCGGGGACGGGAGCAGGACGACCTGGTCGGCGTACTGGATGACGCGTTCGAGGCGGTGCTCGGCCATCAGGACCGTCGTGCCGAGGTCGTGGACCAGGCGCTGGAGGACGGCGAGGACCTCCTCCGCGGCGGCCGGGTCGAGGGCGGAGGTCGGCTCGTCCAGGACCAGGACGTCCGGGTGCGGGGTGAGGACCGAGCCGATCGCGACCCGCTGCTGCTGGCCGCCGGAGAGCGTGGCGATGGGGCGGGACCGCAGGTCGGAAAGGCCCAGCAGGTCGAGGGTCTCCTCGACGCGGCGGCGCATCACGTCCGGTGCCAGACCGAGGGACTCCATGCCGTAGGCCAGCTCGTCCTCGACGGTGTCCGTCACGAAGTGGGAGAGCGGGTCCTGGCCGACCGTGCCGACGACGTCGGCGAGTTCGCGCGGCTTGTGGGTGCGGGTGTCGCGGCCGGCCACCGTGACCCGGCCGCTCAGCGTGCCGCCGGTGAAGTGCGGCACGAGGCCGCTGACCGCGCCGAGCACGGTCGACTTGCCGACGCCGGACGGGCCGGCGAGCAGGACGAGTTCGCCCTCGGGGACCTCGAAGTCGATGCCCCGGACGGTGGGTCCGGCCGCTCCGTCGTACGTCACGGAGACATCCTCGAAGCGGATCACGACGGCTCCTTGACGGGGGCGGGGACGGGGGCGGAGGCGGAGGTGGGTACGGAGAGAGGGGCGGGAGCGGGGGTGACGAACGCCGGGAGCAGGCCGATCAGTACGGCCGCCGCCGGCCACAGGGGGAGGCTGGGGGCGACCAGCGGGACCACGCCCGGGTGCAGCGCCGCCGGGTCGCGGGCGGCGGCGAGGAACATCAGCGCCGCCACCGCCACGCCGGAGGCGGTGACCAGCCAGGCGCGGGCGTCCCAGCGGTCCGGGCGGTACCGGGTGCGGACCGACCGGCGACCACCGAGCCACAGTCCCGCGAGCGCGGCGGCGACGCCGGTCAGCAGGACGGGGACGCCGTACGTGCCGCCCGCCGCGGTCAGCAGCCCGTACGTCCCCGCGCAGACGCCGAGCAGGCCGCCGAGGGTGAGGGCGGCGGTGGTGCGGCGGACGGGGGCGGGGACCCGGGCGGTACGGCCGTAGCCGCGGGCGTCCATCGCGGCGGCGAGGGCGACGGAGCGCTCCAGGGCGCCTTCCAGTACCGGGAGTCCGACCTGGAGCAGGCCCCGTACGCCGCTGTCGGGGCGTCCGCGCAGACGGCGGGCGGCGCGCAGGCGCTGGACGTCGGCGATGAGGTTCGGGGCGAAGGTGAGGGCGACGACGACCGCCACGCCCATCTCGTACAGGGCGCCGGGGAGGGATTTGAGGAGGCGGGCGGGGTTGGCGAGGGCGTTCGCGGCGCCGACGCAGATGAGGAGGGTGGCCAGCTTCATCGCGTCGTACAGGGCGAAGGCGAGGCCCTCGGCGGTGACCCGGCCGCCCAGGCGGATGCCCTGTGCCCAGTCGGGGAGGGGGACCTCGGGGAGGGTGACGAGGGTGTGGGTGCCGGGGATGGGGGAGCCGAGGACCGCGGTGAAGAGGAGGCGGATGACGAGGACGGCGAGGGCGAGCTTGACGAAGGCGCCGTAGGAGCGGGACCAGGGGGCGTGGGGGCGGCGGGCGATGACGACGTAGGCGGAGACGGCGACGAGGAGGGCGAGGAGGAGGGGGTTGGTGGTGCGGGTGGCGGCGGTGCCCAGGGCCAGCGCCCAGAGCCACCAGGCGCCGGGGTGGAGGGCGGGGCCTTGGTGGTGGCGGGGGGTGGGTGCGCCTGCCGGCGCTGTCAGGGTGCCGCCTGCGCCCACCCGTGCCGCCCCAGCGGCACGACTGCCCGCAGGCTGGGCCTGGGCGGAGCGATTGCCCGCGGGCCGGGGCGGCGTGGCGCGATTACCCGCAGGGTCAGTCGGTGGCATTCCTGCGCCGCCTTGCCTGCCAGGTCGCCGCTCCGGCCAGGGCTGCGACGAGGGCGATGCCCGCGTAGAGGCCGACCGACGGGCCGTTGTCGTCCGACGCGTCCTTCTCGTCCGGGGCTGCGGTGGCCGCCGAGTCCTGCTGCGTGTCGTTCTGCGAGCCCTCGTTCTGCGAGCCCTCGTTCTGCGAAACCTGCTCGCCGCACCCCGACTTCGGGTACCCGGCGATGCCGCACAGCAGGGCGTTGGTGTCGTAGCGGAGCGGGTCCGCCACGGCGGCCAGGGCGTCGGCCGTCGTGGCGTCGGAGGAGACCTGGGCACAGGCCGTGCGCGGGGCCGGCGGAGTCTCGCCGGCCGGCGCGTCGGACGCCGTGCCGAAGTCGAGGACCAGGGCGACGCGCTTGCTGCCGTCCTCGGCCGGCGTCTTCGCGCAGATCGTCGCGAAGTCCGCCGTACCGCGCGGCTGGGCCGCGTCGCCCGAGTTCTCGCTCACCGCGAAGCGGAAGCCCTGGACGTCGCCGTCGGAGGGGCGGGCGAGGGACGGTCCCTGGGTGGCGTAGACCCAGCCGTCGCCGTCGCGGTCCCAGAAGGACCAGTAGCGGTAACCGGCGGCCTGCGCCTGGCCCGCGCTCCCGATCAGCAGGAACGCGGCCAGGACGAGGAGAACGGCGCGGCGGGTCACGGCTGCTGCTTCTTGGTGCGGGCGCGCAGGACGAGGCCGACGGCGACGGCGATGGCGACGACGAGGCAGCCGCCGACGATCCACCGGACGCCGAAGCCGGAGTCGTCCTTCTTCTCGTCCTGCTCAGCGTCCTGGGCGCTGATGGTGGCGGTGTCCGTCACACCTCGCGGAGCCGGTCCCGTCGCGTTCAGCTTCTCCACCAGGTCCGTGCCGCCGAAGGCGCGCGGGTCGGTGCCCGTGGCGTGGGCGGCGAAGATCAGCTGGGCGTAGGCGGCCGGGCCGCTCTGCTCGGCCCACTTCGCGGCGTTCTTCTTCAGCCACGCCAGCGGCTCGGCGGCCTTCTCCACGCCGCCCTGTGCGGCGAGGGCGACGACCGCGTCGGCGGTGTTGCCGTAGTCGGGCTGGTCGGCGGAGCCGCCGAGGGCGGACTTCAGGTGACCGTCCTCGGCGAGGGCCCGGGCGAGGTGGGCGGCGCCGTTCGCGGCGGCCTGCTCGCGGGTGGGCTGGTCCGCGTCGGCACAGGTGGCGGCGGTGTCGGTCTTCTCGCCGGCCTCGGTGACCAGGCCCTTGCCGAGGGCGCCGAGGACACCGGCGGCCGTCGCGTCCGCGTTGGCGAGCAGCTTGCCGTCCTGGTCCGGGTACCCGAAGGCGCCGCCGTCCTCGGCGCAGGACAGGGCGGACGCGAGTAGGGCGTCGTACGGGGACCTGCCGTCCTTCTCGACCCGCTCGGGGTCGGTGCCCGTGGCGGTCAGGGCGCCGATGACGACGGAGGTGGAGTTGGCGTCGCTGGCACCGCCGGGGGAGTAGCCCCAGCCGCCGTCCTTGTTCTGCACGGACTTCAGCCAGGCGAGGGCGTCCTCGACGGCATCGCCGTGTCCGCCGACGGCCCACAGCGCCTGGACGGCGGCCGCCGTGCTGTTGGTGTCGACCATGGTCTTCGCGTCGCACGCCTTGGCGGTGTCGGCGCGGTACGGGGCGAAGGCGCCGTTGGCGCACTGTTGCCCGGTGAGCCAGTCCACGGCCCCCGACGAGGGGAGCACGCCCGCCGTGTCCTGCGCGAGCAGGGCGAGGGACTGGCGCCAGACGCCGTCGTACTGGGGGTCCGTGGTGCCGAACAGCGTGGACGGCGTGGACGGCGTGGACGGCTGGGACGGCTGGGACGGAGCGGATGCGGAGGCGGACGGCGACGGGTCGGCGGCGGCCGCGGGCGCGGCGGCGGCGCCGAGCACGGCTATGACGGCGAGGGCCGCGGCGCTGCCACGACGGCGGACGTTCATGAGCGGCGGGTGCCTTTCCCTGTGCGGGACCGGACAGCACGGGGCACCCCCGGCGGCTCGGCCCCGTATGCCTCGACGGTGCCCGTGCGCCGGCGGGTGCCGGGCACGTGAGCCGGTCACGTCCGTGCGGGGCAGTCCGGCTCACCGTCCGCGGACGACCTCGAAGGGGCTCCACGGACGGCTCACGGTTGCGGGTCAGCGCCGGAATTGCACCGGCTTCCCCCCGTACGGCGTGATGACGACGCGGCCACCTTACCCGGAGCCGACGGGACCGGGCCGGGGCGTCTGCACTCGTACCCCGGCGTCCGTGAGGTCGATCAGCCGGCACACCGTCCCGATGTCCACCCTCACCTGGGCGAGGGAGGCGCGGCCGGAGAGCCAGGTGATCAAGGTCGAGAGCCAGGTGTGCTCGATGACGCGGACCGCGGAGAGCTGCTCGGGGGTCGGGTTCTCCAGGCCGCCCATCGCGTCCAGGATGATCGCCGTGGTCTGGCGGGAGACCTGGTCGACCTCCGGGGAGACGCTGCGGTCGGCGAAGGTCAGGGCACGGGCCATGGCCTCGGCCAGCCGGGGTTCGCGCTGGAGCGCGCCGAAGGCCCGCATCAGGGTCTGCGCCACCCGGTCCGCCGCCGTCTCACCGGCCGGCGGGCTCTTGCGCAGGGTGCCGTGCAACTGCTCCAGCTGGTCGTGCATGGTCGCCACCAGCAGATGGACCTTGGACGGGAAGTAGCGGTACAGCGTGCCCAGGGCGACCTGCGACGACTCCGCGACCTCGCGCATCTGCACCGCCTCGAAGCCGCCCCGGCAGGCCAGCCGCGCGGTCGCGTGCAGGATGCGGCGGCGGCGCTCCCGCTGCCGCTCGGTGAGGGGCGGGGCGGCGGGGCGGGGTGACCGGCCGGACGCGTTCGCTGCCGGGTTGTCCACCTTGGTCACCTTCCCCCCGACGTTCCGGTCCGGCACAGTGCCCGGCAGGGTGTCGCGCCGTGGCGTGAATCACCTGATCCACTCGTCACAGCACCCCTACCTGCCGGTAGATTCGGACCCTCTGAACGATCAAGTCTGAAACTTGTTCTAGATTAACGTCCCGGCATAGTGTCGCGGGACAGCGCAGTGAGAAGGGGGCCCCAGGGTGACCGCCGAGGCCAGTCAGACGGGTCCCCGTCCGGAGCCAGCCGCCGACGGCTTGCGGCCGCTCCGCATCGCACTCCTCACCTACAAGGGGAACCCGTTCTGCGGCGGACAGGGCGTCTACGTCCGCCACCTCTCACGCGAACTGGCCCGCCTCGGCCACCGGGTCGAGGTCATCGGCGCCCAGCCGTACCCCGTGCTCGACGAGGGCCTGGCGGACCGGTTGTCCCTCACCGAGCTGCCCAGCCTCGACCTCTACCGCCAGCCCGACCCCTTCCGCACCCCGAAGCGCGGCGAGTACCGCGACTGGGTCGACGCGCTGGAGGTCGGCACGATGTGGACCGGCGGTTTCCCCGAACCCCTGACGTTCTCGCTGCGCGCCCGCCGTCATCTGCGTGCCCGCCGCGGCGACTTCGACGTCGTCCACGACAACCAGACCCTCGGCTACGGCCTGCTGGGCGACGTGGGCGCGCCCCTCGTCACCACCATCCACCACCCCATCACCGTCGACCGGCAGCTCGAACTGGACGCCGCCGAAGGCTGGAAGCGCCGCTGCTCCGTGCGCCGCTGGTACGCCTTCACCCGCATGCAGAAGCGGGTCGCGCGCCGCCTGCCCTCCGTACTCACCGTCTCCGGCACCTCCCGCCAGGAGATCGTCGACCACCTCGGCGTACGGGACGACCGCGTCCACGTCGTCCACATCGGCGCCGACACCGACCTGTTCTCGCCCGACCCGTCGGTGCCGCGGGTACCGGGCCGGATCGTGACGACGTCCAGCGCGGACGTGCCGCTCAAGGGCCTGGTCTTCCTCGTCGAGGCGCTGGCCAAGGCGCGCACGGAGCACCCGCGGGCCCACCTCGTCGTCGTCGGCAAGCGGCCCGCCGAGGGGCCCGTCGCCCAGGCGATCGAGCGATACGGCCTCGAAGGCGCCGTCGAGTTCGTCAAGGGCATCTCGGACGCCGAACTGGTCGACCTTGTACGTTCGGCCGAGGTCGCGTGCGTGCCGTCGCTGTACGAGGGGTTCTCGCTGCCGGCCGCCGAGGCCATGGCGACGGGCACCGCGCTGCTCGCCACGACCGGCGGCGCCGTTCCGGAGGTCGCCGGACCCGACGGGGAGACCTGCCTCGCCGTACCGCCGGGCGACGCGGGGGCGCTGGCCGCCGGGCTGAACCGGCTGCTCGGCGACCGCGAACTGCGGGCCCGGCTCGGCGCGGCCGGACGCGAGCGCGTGCTGCGGCACTTCACCTGGGCGCGGGCCGCCGAAGGCACGGCCGCCCGCTACCGCGAGGCCGTCGGCCCCTCCGCGACCACCCCGAAGGCCGTCCTCGCGACCCCGGCGAGCGCGACCAGTGACACCGGTGTCTACCCCGAAAGCAGGGCCACGTGCTGACCGTCGACTTCTCCCGGTTCCCGCTCGCCCCGGGCGACCGCGTCCTGGACCTCGGCTGCGGCGCCGGCCGGCACGCGTTCGAGTGCTACCGGCGCGGCGCCCAGGTCGTGGCGCTGGACCAGAACGCGGAGGAAATCCGTGAGGTCGCCAAGTGGTTCGCGGCGATGAAGGAGGCGGGTGAGGCCCCGGCCGGAGCCACCGCCACCGCGATGGAGGGCGACGCGCTGGCCCTGCCCTTCCCGGACGAGTCCTTCGACGTCGTCATCATCTCCGAGGTGATGGAGCACATCCACGACGACAAGGGCGTCCTCGCGGAGATGGTCCGCGTCCTCAGGCCGGGCGGACGCATCGCCGTCACCGTGCCGCGCTACGGCCCCGAGAAGGTCTGCTGGACCCTGTCCGACGCCTACCACGAGGTCGAGGGCGGCCACATCCGCATCTACAAGGCCGACCAGCTCCTCGCCCGTATCCGCGAGGCCGGCCTCAGGCCCTACGGCAGCCACCACGCGCACGCGCTGCACTCGCCGTACTGGTGGCTGAAGTGCGCGTTCGGCGTCGACAACGACAAGGCGCTGCCGGTGCGGGCGTACCACAAGCTACTGGTCTGGGACATCATGAAGAAGCCACTGGCGACGAGGGTCGCCGAGCAGGCGCTGAACCCGCTGATCGGCAAGAGCTTCGTGGCGTACGCGACCAAGCCGCACCTCCCGTCGGTGGACGCCGCGTGACGTCGCCCCGGAGTCCTCGCACGCCCCGCACGGAACACCTGATCCTGCCCGGCGTCCTCACCGACGACGAGGCCGCCGCCACCGTCCGCGGCATCCTCGCCGAGCAGCGGAAGGACGGCGCGATCCCGTGGTTCCGCGGGCACCACCTCGACCCGTGGGACCACGTGGAGGCGGCGATGGCCCTCGACGCGGCCGGCGAGCACGAGGCCGCCGAGCGGGCGTACGAGTGGCTGGCCCGCCACCAGAACCCCGACGGTTCCTGGTACGCGGCCTACGCCGACGGGGACTTCGCCGATGTCACCGACCGCGGCAGGGAGACCAACTTCGTCGCCTACGTCGCCGTCGGGGTCCTGCACCATCACCTCTCCACCGGCGACGACATGTTCCTGGACCGGATGTGGCCCGTCGTACACGCGGCGGTCGAGTTCGTGCTGCGCCTCCAGCAGCCGGGCGGCCAGATCGGCTGGCGGCGGGACGACGACGGCACCGGCACCACGGACGCGCTGCTGACCGGAAGCTCCTCCGTCCACCACGCACTGCGCTGCGCGCTCGCCATCGCCGAGGAGCGTGAGGAGCCGCAGCCCGGCTGGGAGTTGGCGGCGGGCGCGCTGCGGCACGCCATCCGACGCCACCCGGAGCGCTTCCTGGACAAGGGCCGCTACTCGATGGACTGGTACTACCCGGTGCTGGGCGGCGCGCTGACCGGCACGGAGGCCAGGTCCCGCATCGCGGAGAGCTGGGACCGCTTCGTGGTCCCGGACCTCGGCGTACGCTGTGTGGTCCCCAACCCGTGGGTGACCGGCGGCGAGTCGGCCGAACTCGCGCTCGCCCTGTGGGCGGTGGGCGAGTCCGACCACGCCCTGACCGTCCTGCAGTCGATCCAGCACCTGCGGGACGCGGACAGCGGCCTGTACTGGACGGGCTACGTCTTCGAGGACAAGGCGATCTGGCCGCGGGAGCTGACCACCTGGACGGCCGGCTCCCTGCTCCTCGCCGTCGCCGCGCTCGGCGGTCACGAGGCCACCTGCCAGGTCTTCTCCGGCGACCGCCTGCCGAGGGGACTGGACCCGGACTGCTGCGTCTGACCGTCCGTCCGGGTCATCGCCGACCGCCTTCGCCGACCGCCTTCGCCGACCGCCTTCGTGGGCACTGAGCCGGACGCGGTGGCCGGCGAACAGGCGGACGGCCGCGGCCGGTCCGTAGCGTCCGCGACCCCGCGTGCCCACGCCTCGTCGAACGCGTTCTGCTCTCGGAAGGCCCCAGGTTCGAAACCTACGGCCGGGACGTACGGCCGTTACGTACGACGACGGCCCCTCGCCCGGAAGTACCGGTGAGCGAGGGGCCGTTGACGTGGAACGGGTGGACGGCCGAGCGGGTGGGCGGGTGCGGTCAGCCGCGCTGGATGCCCGAGGTGTCCTGCAGCACACCGCGGCGGCCGTCCTGCGTCTGGGCGACCAGGTTCGCGCCACGCTGCTCGACGGCCAGGTACCAGGTGCCCGGTGCCAGTTCGGCGATCGGCGTGGGCGAGCCGTCCTCCGCGAACAGCGGACGCGGCACCGGCACGGCGAACCAGAACGGCGAGAAGTCCCCGGCCGGGGCCGGCTGCGCCTGCGCCTGCTGCGGCTGGGCCGCCTGCGGGGCCTGCGGGGCCTGCGGCTGCGGCTGACCCGGCTGCGGCTGCCCCGGCTGCGGTCCGCCGAAGGACTGACCCGGCTGACCGGGGCCCGGCTGGCCCGGACCGGGCTGGCCCGGCTGGCCGCCGTACGGCTGCTGCTGCGCGCCCGGGTAGCCGTAACCACCCTGCGGCTGACCGCCGTAGGGCTGCGGCGCCGCCGGACGGGCGGCCGGGATCAGGGAGCCCTTGAGGGCCGGGACCAGGGGGGTCGCGACGGCGGCGGCGGCCATGATCAGGGTGGCGACGAGGGCGAGGATCAGGCCCGTGCCGGCGCCGATCTCGTTGGTGAAGGCGCCTTCGCCGTCGAAGGCGCCCGCCGGGTCGAAGATGTTGCCGAGCGCGGACCAGGCGGCGAAGACGGTGAACGCGACGCCGAACTGGCCGAGTTCGAGCCCCGCCACCTTCTTGGGCTGCGGCAGCGCGCGGGCCACGATGACGAGCGCGGTACCGATGATGCCCGCGAGTACGACACCGAGCACGACCGCCCCACTGCCCCACAGGCTGGGAATGTCGGCGTCGTCCGGGGCACCGTCGATCGAGTAGATGTCGAGGAACGACGCGATGAACAGCAACACCGCTGCTCCGATCACCACGCCGTCGCCTCGAGTGAGGGAGCGGATATTCACTTCAGGTCCTTCGTAGGTCGTCTCGTCGTCGGTAGAGGCGTCGCTGTCACCATGTCGCCGTCAGGTTCCGGAGTGAAGCGCGGGGGTGGCCCCTCATCGTACGGACGACACTATCGTCCGTACGTCGGAGCTGTCCGCAGGGATGAGCGCGCTGACCACTACCCGCGCAGGAAACTCACGATTCCCTCAGACATCCCTTGCGCCGCCTTCTGCCGCCAGGCACCGCTGGTCAGCAGTGCCGCGTCCTTGCTGTCACGCATGTTGCCGCACTCGATGAACACCTTGGGAACCGTTGACAGATTGAGACCGCCCAGGTCCGTGCGCGTGACGAGACCGGTGCCGCCACCGACGTAGTTGGAGGGCGCGCTGCCCGTGGCGCGGACGAAGTTGCCCGCGATGCGCTGGCCGAGCTCGGCGGAGGGGGCGACGATGGCGCGGGTGTCGGCGTCGCCGTCCCGCACCGAGCCGGGCAGGATGACGTGGAAGCCGCGGTTGCCGGCCCCCGACCCGTCGGCGTGGATCGAGATCGCGGCGTCCGCCTTCGCCTCGTTGCCGATCCGGGCCCGCTCGTCCACGCAGGGCCCGTACGGGCGGTCGTCGTCCTGCGTCAGCCGCACCGTGGCGCCCTGCTTCTCCAGGAGCGTGCGCAGCCGGTGCGCCACGTCGAGGGTGAACTTCGCCTCGGGCCAGCCGGCGTTGGTGGCCGTGCCCGTGGTGTCGCACTCCTTCCAGTGCGTGCCGACGTTCACCTTGCGGTTGATCTCGGAGGCGTGCTGGAAGTTGCCCGGGTTGTGGCCCGGGTCGATGACGACGACCTTGCCCCTGAGGGGGCCGGACGCCGCGGCGGGCGCGGACTTCGAGTTCGAGGGGGAGGGCTTGGCCGCTGTCGCCGACGGGGAGGTGTCCGTGGGCCTGGAGGTGTCCGTGGGCGTCCTGGCGTCGTCGGTGGGTGACGCGGGACCACTGGAGGGCGGCGCCGGTGACGACGTACCCACACCGGCCGCGCGGTCCGCACCGCCCCCGCTGCCGCCCCCGTCGTCCGGGCCGCCGACCGCCGCGTACACCCCCCACCCGAGCAGCGCCCCGGGCACGAGCGCGGCGATCGCCACGGTCAGCGGGCGGCGCAGCGGGGAACGGCGGGGCTGGGGTGGATCGAAGTCCGGGCCTGTGTACGACACGCAGCGACTCTAGACCGAGCCCTCAGATCCCCGCGCCCGTTCGCCGCAGCACGCGCAGCGAGTCGGTCACGGAGACCTCGGTGAACGCCCCGGACGCGAGAGCCCTGAGGTAGACGCGGTACGGGGCCTGACCGGTGAACTCGTCGGCCGGGTCCGGGAAGACGTCGTGGATGACCAGGAGCCCGCCGTCGGCCACGTGCGGCGCCCAGCCCTCGTAGTCGGCGTTCGCGTGCTCGTCGGTGTGGCCGCCGTCGACGAAGACGAGTCCGAGGGGGCCGTTCCAGACCGCCGCCACCTGGGGGGAGCGGCCGACGAGGGCCACGACGTGCTCCTCCAGGCCGGCCCGGTTGAGGGTGCGGCGGAAGGTGGGCAGGGTGTCCATCACGTCCAGTTCCGGGTCGACGGTGTCCGGGTCGTGGTACTCCCAGCCCGGCTGCTGCTCCTCGCTGCCCCGGTGGTGGTCGACGGTGAGCGCGGTCACCCCGGCCCGGCGGGCCGCGTCGGCGAGCAGGACCGTGGAGCGCCCGCAGTACGTGCCGACCTCCAGCAACGGCAGCCCGAGCCCGCCGGCCTCCACTGCCGCCGCGTACAGGGCGAGGCCCTCGTGCGCGGGCATGAACCCCTTCGCGGCCTCGAAGGCGGCCAGGGTGTCGGGGGTGGGTGCCGCGGGCATGAGGGTCCCTTTCGGTGAGGCGGGCGTACGGCGCCTTATGCTGCCGCACCCCCGGCCGCGCGCCGCGACGGGGGTGCGGCAGCCCGGAGGGGGCGGGTGGGTCAGGCGGAGACCGTCTCGCCCGGCAGGGACAGGTCCAGGTCGACCGGGCGCGTGCCGGTGTGGGTCGCCGAGTGGGCGAGCGGGCCGTGGCCCGTGGCGCGGGCGGCCAGGACGTACGGGCCCTCGGCGGGGACGGCGAGGGCGTAGCTCCCGTCACCGGCGGAGAGCGTCGCCCCCGCCTGGCGGCCGTGCCGGTCGATCAGCGTGACCTTGGCGCGGGCGACGGGGACGCCGTCGGCGGTCAGCACCCGGCCGCGGAAGCCGGCCGGCTCCGCGTCGGACGGGAGCCCGCCGGCCAGTGCCCGCTCGGCGCGGGCCAGGTTCGCGTCCTCCTCGCTGCTCGCGCGCAGCCGGGTGGCCGTGGGCGGGCGGTGGCGGGGGAGGAAGAAGGCCAGTGCCAGGCCGACGGCGACCGCGCCGGTCGCGATCAGGAAGGAGACACGGAAGCCCTGCATGGTGGGGACGGCGACCCCGCCGACGTCGTCCGCGGTGCTGGCGAGCACCATGCCGATGACGGCACTCGACACCGACGTACCGATGGACCGCATCAGGGTGTTGAGGCCGTTGGCCGCGCCCGTCTCCGAGGCCGGGACCGCGCCGATGATCAGCGCGGGCAGCGAGGAGTAGGCGAGGCCGATGCCGGCGCCGAGCAGCATCGAGGTGACGACGGTCTGCCAGGCGGCGCTCATCAGGCCGAGGCCGCCGCCGTAGCCGATCGCGATGATCAGCAGGCCGAGGAGCAGGGTCGTCCGGGGGCCGTAGCGGGCGGACAGGCGGGCGTACACCGGTGCCGTGAACATCATCGTCAGACCGAGCGGGGCCACGCACAGACCCGCGACGACCATCGACTGTCCGAGGCCGTAGCCGGTCTCGGAGGGCAGCTGGAGGAGCTGCGGCAGGACCAGGGAGACGACGTAGAAGGCGACGCCGACCATGATCGAGGCGAGGTTGGTGAGCAGGACCTCGCGGCGGGCCGTGGTGCGCAGGTCGACCAGTGGGGCCGCGACGCGCAGCTCCATCAGGCCCCACAGCAGCAGGACCACGACGGCGGCGGCGAACAGACCGAGCGTGGTGGGCGAGGACCAGCCCCAGTCGCTGCCCTTCGTGATCGGCAGGAGGAAGAGGACCAGGCCGGCGGCCAGACCCAGCGCCCCCGGCAGGTCGAAGGAGCCCTTGGCGCGCAGCGGGGACTCCGGTACGACGGCGAGGGTCAGGGCGATGGCGAGGACACCGAGGCCGGCGGCGCCGTAGAACAGGGCGTGCCAGTCGGTGTGCTGCGCGACCAGGGCCGCGGCGGGCAGCGCCAGGCCGCCGCCGACGCCGATCGAGGAACTCATCAGCGCCATCGCCGAGCCGAGCCGCTCGCGGGGCAGCATGTCGCGCATCAGGCCGATGCCGAGAGGTATCGCGCCCATCGCGAAGCCCTGGAGGGTACGGCCGACGATCATGGGGAGCAGGGCGTCGGTGAACGCGCTGACCAGCGCGCCCACCACCATCACCGACAGGCTGGCGATCAGCATGCGGCGCTTGCCGAAGAGGTCGCCGAGCCGGCCCATGATCGGCGTGGCCACGGCTCCGGAGAGCAGTGTGGAGGTCATGACCCAGGTGGCGTTGCCGGGTGCCGTGTCCAGAAGTCGGGGCAGGTCCTTGAAGACCGGGACGAGCAGCGTCTGCATCACCGCGACGACGATGCCCGCGAAGGCGAGCACCGGGACGGTGGCCCCGCTCGCTTTCCGTGCGGGCTCGTCGGTCGTCGTGTCGGACATTGAGTGAGGCCTCCAGGCCGGTGTGAGCGGCGAATGCGTTGCGGTGCGTTGTGGTGCTGTGCGGTGCGTTGCCATGCGTGAACCGCCCGCCGCGGAAGGTGCGGACGCGGTATGTGTGCAGGCTGAACCTCGTACGTCAGGGCAACTATTCCGTTACTTCGAGTCCCTAACGAATTCTTGACCTTCTCTTTGGGGAGTGTCCACGTCCGCGGGCCCGGGGCCGCCCCGGGACGGGATCGGACCGGACCGGACCGGACGGACCGGAAACCAAATCCCGGTGCAAGGGGCGCACCCGGGTTGAGACCATGACACCCATGCTCGAAGCCACCGGTACCGACACCGCCCGAATATCCCCCCGCGGCACACCACCCACCTGGCTGGTCGTGGCGCTCGCGTGCGCCGGACAGTTCCTGGTCGTGCTCGACGTGTCCGTCGTCAACGTCGCCCTGCCGTCGATGCGGACCGACCTCCGACTGAGCGCGCAGGGGCTGCAGTGGGTGGTCAACGCCTACGCCATCGCCTTCGCGGGGTTCATGCTGCTGGGCGGCCGGGCCGGGGACCTGTACGGGCGCAAGCGGATGTTCCTGGTCGGGCTCGGACTGTTCACGCTGGCCTCGCTGGGCGGCGGATTCGCCCAGGAGGGCTGGCAGTTGCTGGCCGCACGGGCCGCGCAGGGACTGGGAGCGGCGGTACTCGCCCCCTCGACGCTCACGATCCTGACCGCGGCGGTGCCGGAGGGGCCGGCACGGGCCCGGGCGATCGCGACCTGGACCGCCGTGGGCGCGGGAGGCGGCGCCGCGGGCGGCCTGGTCGGCGGCGTCCTGGTGGACGGGCTGTCGTGGCGCTGGGTGCTGCTGATCAACGTGCCGGTGGGCGCGGTGGTGCTGGCCGGCGCCGCGTGGTGGCTGACCGAGGGCCGGGCGGGCGAGCGACGGCGCCTCGATCTGCCGGGCGCGCTGCTGGTCACCGCCGGCCTGGCCACCCTGGCCTACGGCATCTCGCAGACCGAGTCCGAGGGGTGGACGGCGGCCGCCACGCTGGTGCCGTTGCTCTCCGGGCTCGCGCTGCTGGCCCTGTTCCTCCTCGTCGAGGCGCGGACGGCGGCGCCGCTGATGCCGCTGGGACTGCTGCGGCTGCGGTCGGTGGCGTCGGCGAACGTGGCGATGCTGGTGTCCGGCTCGTCGATGTTCGCGATGTGGTTCTTCATGACCCTGTACGCGCAGAACGTACTGGGCTACTCACCGCTGGAGGCCGGTTCCGCCCTGGTGCCCAGCTCACTGGCGGTCGTCCTCGCGTCCAAGGCGGCACCGCGGTTCATGCGGGTGATCGGGGCCCGGAACGTGGCCGTGCTGGGCACGCTCGTGGCCGCGGTCGGCTTCGGCTGGCAGTCGACGATGACCGCGGACGGGGGCTACATCACCGCGATCATGATCCCCGGGGTGCTGATGATGCTGGGCGCGGGCCTGGCGGCGACTCCGCTGGCGTCGCTGGCCATCTCCGGAGCGGCGTCCGATGACGCGGGACTGGTCTCCGGGCTGGTCAACACCTCGCGGACGATGGGCGGTTCGCTGGGACTCGCCGTGATGTCGACGATCGCGGCGGCCCGCGCCGGGGGAGAGGACGCCGGGCCGGTGGCGCTGACGGAGGGGTACGCGCTGGTCTTCCGCACGGCGGCGGTGGTGCTGGTCGCCGGGGCGGTGCTGATGCGGGTGTGGCTGCCGCCGGGGGAGCGGGCGAAGCGCGGGGCGCGGGGATGACGTCGGCTCGGACGCCGGGCGCATCGGGATCCGGGCCCCGGCCCCGTCGGAACGACGCCGCGCGGACCGGCTTCCGCCCGCTCCGTCCGGCTCAGAGCCAGCCCTGGTGCCGGGCCTCGCGGAGCGCCTCCGCGCGGTTGCGGGTGGCGGTCTTGCCGATGGCCGCGGAGAGGTGGTTGCGGACCGTCGCGTGGACCGCCGCGCCGGCCGCCAAGCGTTCGGGTGGCACGAGATCGTGCCCGTTCGCCGTGCTTGTGTGCGGGTCATGGCCGTCGACTCCCCGGGGTGTGGTGTGGGTGTGTGGTCGGTGCCTTGGGTGGCATACGGGCGACGCTACGGAGTCGGCGGGGGCGGGCGGCAGATGCGGTTCTCCGGAGAACGGCAGGACAAATGTCATGGGTGACCGGCGTCCCGTACGGTCGTGACGAGGCAGTCCGTGATGCCGGTACCGGGGGAGAGCCATGCCCATCGACGCAGCCGAGGCGCTCGCCGCCGGACCCCGTGTCCGCGAGATCGCCTGGGACCACAAGGACGTCCAGCTCTACCACCTAGGCATCGGCGCCGGACTGCCCGCCACCGACCCACGCGAGCTGCGCTACACCCTGGAGTCCCGGCTGCACGTCCTGCCGAGCTTCGCCACCGTCGCCGGCGGCGGTCCGCCCGGTGTGATCGGCGCGCTGTCCGTGCCCGGGGTGGACGTCGACCTCGCCCACGTCCTGCACGGCGGGCAGTGCCTGCGACTGCACCGGCCCGTTCCGGTGCGGGGCCGGGCGAGCGCGGCCTCGCGCGTCGTCGCCGCGTACGACAAGGGCACGGCGGCCGTCCTCGTCCTGCGCACCGAGGTCACCGACGAGGGCGGGCCGCTGTGGACCGACGAGGCCGAGGTCTTCGTACGCGGAGAAGGCGGCTGGGGCGGTGAGCGGGGACCGTCCGGGCGCACGGTGCCGCCGCCGGCCGCGGCGCCGGACCACGTGGCCGAGCGATCCGTACGCGAGGACCAGGCCCTGCTCTACCGGCTCTCCGGCGACTGGAACCCCCTGCACGCCGACCCGGAGTTCGCCGCGCGCGCCGGCTTCGAACGGCCCGTCCTGCACGGGCTGTGCACCTACGGCGGCACGCTCAAGTCGGTCGTCGACTCGCTGCTGGAGGGTGACGTGACCAGGGTGCGCGAGTACCGCGCGCGGTTCGCCGGGGTCGTGTATCCGGGGGAGACACTGCGGGTGCGCATGTGGCGCTCCGAAGAGCCGACGTCCGGCGGCGCGGCGTGGACGTCCGGCGGCGCGGTGCCGGCGGCCGGTGGCGCGGTGCCGGCGGCCGGTGGCGCGGTGCGGGTGGCCGGTGGCGCGGTGCGGGTGGCCGTGAGCGCCGTGGACCGGGACGACGCGCCGGTCCTCGCCGACACCGTCGTCCGGTACGGATTCCGGTAAGGGTGACGACGACGGCCCACGGCAACGGCCCCGTCCGTCGGAGTGACGGACGGGGCCGGAGCCGCTTGCTTGCTCGCTTCTTGTTCCTGCTTCGTACTCTTTGCCTCTGACGTGCCGTCAGGCCGCCGTGTCGGCCTCTTCGGCCGGTTTGCGGTGGCGGCCCCGTGGAGTCGCCGCGTCGTCCTGACTGGAGACCGGACCTCGGTGCCGGCCGTGGCCGGTGTCGGTCTCGAGAACGTCGGCACCGGCGGCCTGTATCGGCTGGGTCGTGCTGGCGTCGTTCATCGGAAGGAATTCACCCCGTCAACATGATCTTTCCTACAGCCGGGCGAGTGTAACCGGCACACCTCGGCCCGAATCCAGGCGACCACGCCAACCGGCACTACTTCGTTACAAGCTGTGCCAGCGGGGCCTGTTGCAGCGGTACGGGGCGGGGTGAAGCGGACGCCTCGGCGCCCGCTTCGCCCCTTCCGTCAGGGTTGTCCGGAGCCGTGTACTCCGCATCGCGCGCGCCTTCAGCGTCCCGCGCAGGCGTGGCATCCATCGCGCCCCCCGCACCCCTCGCACCCCTCGCACCCATCGCGAGTTCCGCGTCCATCACGAGTCCCGCGCCCCCCGGGCCGCCCGCGCCCCCTGAACCGCCCGCGTCCCCCGGGCTGCCAGGGTCCCTGGCGCCCCCCGCGCCCATTGGACCGCCCAGATCCCCCGTCCGCGGCCCGTCGCCCGCCGCGCGTGCGGTCAGCCGCGCCACACCGCACGGCGACTGTGGTGTGGCGCACGGCAGGCGCAGCTCCCCGTCCGCGGTCCACAGCCCGGCCCCCGGCAGCCATCCCTCGGGGGCCGGAAGGTGACGCACCTGCCGTTCGTCGGGCCGCCATACGCCGACCCAGCTGCCGAACGCGCCGTCCAGGCGCAGCGCCACCGCGCAGCGCTCCGGCGTGAGCGCCTGGCCCGGCTGGATCGCGAACGGTGTGACGACGCAGTCCGGCAGCCGCAGGCACTCAGGAAAGCGCACCGGCAGCGTGCTGCCCAGGACGCCCCAGCCGAGTCGTTCGTGCCCCGGCGAGGGCGCGTCGGAGCGGATCAGCACCAGCCCGCTGTCCGGGTCGGCCAGCAGTATCCGGTCGTCGCTGTCCGCGGCGATCTGCAACAGCGGCGACACCTCGCCGGCCCGCTCCAGATCCACCACGACCGCCTTGGTGCGCCCGCCGGTCTCCCGGTCCACGGCGAGTATCCGGCCCGTGCGGTCCAGCCAGACCCCGCCCGAGCAGCGGCCGGGGATCTCGGCGACCCGCAGAGGACCGAAGAGGCCGCCCGCGACCTGCCACAGCACCGACGCACGCGGGCCGACCGCGAGGGCGTACGCCCGCTCGCCACCGGGAACCGGCGGCAGCAGCCGCAGCGCGGTGGTGTCCGACGGGCACTCGACCGCGCCGAGCGACAGCTCGCCGGTGCCGGGCCCGGTCGGATACAGCAGCGAGAAGACGTGCCGCCCGGCCGCGACGCGGTGGACCAGGACCCGTCCGTCACTCATCGGCTGCACGTCGGTGCCGGGCTCCTCCGGCTGATGGCCGGGCAGCGGCACCGCGTACGGTTCGGGGCCGTCCAGGGTCCAGCGCTCCGGGTACCAGGAGTCTCCGCGCAGGGCGAGGCGCGCGGCGTAGGCGCCCTCCGCGGTGATGCTGCAGGCCGCCCGCCGGGGGCCGCCGTTCCCGGGGTCCGCCGAAGGCTCGATTGCACAGACCGTCATCGTTCGGTCACCTCCAGCGACGAAGCTAGTTTCGTACGCACGGGCGGGGGACCGGCGACAGTCCGCATCACACATACGTGTGGCACAGGAACGATTCGCCTGAGGGAAGGGTGCGGTGTGTGCTGCGCGGGAGTGGTGCGGTCGCGGGGGGCGTGCTGTGGGTACAGCGGCGCAGAACCTCCAGGTAGCCTTGCATCCGTGCCCCGTCTGTCAGAAGTAATCGCCGCGCTGGAGAACCTGTGGCCCGCCGAGCGGGCCGAGTCCTGGGACGCGGTCGGCACCGTCGTGGGCGACCCCGACCAGGAGGTCTCGCGGGTCCTGTTCGCCGTCGACCCGGTCCAGGAGACCGTCGACGAGGCGGTGAAGCTGGGCGCCGACCTGCTCGTCACCCATCACCCGCTGTATCTGCGGGGGACGACGACGGTCGCGGCCTCCACCTTCAAGGGCCGCGTGGTGCACACGCTCATCAAGAACGACATCGCCCTGCACGTCGCCCACACCAACGCCGACACCGCCGACCCGGGCGTCTCCGACGCGCTGGCCGGCGCGCTCGACCTGCGCGTCGTACGTCCCCTGGTGCCGGACCCGACCGACCCCGAGGGGCGCCGCGGTCTCGGCCGCGTGTGCGAGCTGGAGCACCCGCTGACCGTGCGGGAGTTCGCCGCCCGTGCCGCCGAGCGGCTGCCCGCCACCGCGCAGGGCATCCGCGTCGCCGGCGACTCCGAGGCCACCGTCCGCACGGTCGCCGTCAGCGGCGGCTCCGGCGACAGCCTCTTCGGCCACGTCCGGGCAGCCGGTGTCGACGCCTTCCTCACCGCGGACCTGCGCCACCACCCGGTGTCCGAGTTCACCGCTGATCGCGCCCACAGTCCCCTCGCGCTGCTCGACGCGGCGCACTGGGCCACCGAGTGGCCCTGGTGCGAGCTGGGCGCGGCCCAGCTCGACGAGATCTCCGACCGGCACGGCTGGGACCTCAGGGTCCACGTCTCCAAGACGGTCACCGACCCCTGGACCGCCCACGCGGCGTCCGCCCCGACCTCCAACACAATGGGAGCCCCCAACTGAAAGCCGCGCCCGCCGACCAGATCCGACTCCTCGACGTCCAGGGCCTGGACGTGCGGCTCCAGCAGCTCGCGCACAAGCGCAGGTCCCTGCCCGAGCACGCCGAGATCGACTCGCTGACCAAGGACCTCACGCAGCTGCGCGACCTGCTCGTCGCCGCGCAGACCGAGGAGAGCGACTGCGCCCGCGAGCAGACCAAGGCCGAGCAGGACGTGGACCAGGTGCGCCAGCGCGCCACCCGCGACCAGCAGCGCCTGGACTCCGGCGCCGTCACCTCCCCCAAGGACCTGGAGAACCTCCAGAGCGAGATCATTTCCCTTGCCAAGCGGCAGGGCGACCTCGAGGACGTCGTCCTGGAGGTGATGGAGCGCCGCGAGTCCGCGCAGGAGCGGGTCGCCGAGCTGACCGAGCGGGTCGGCGCGGTGCAGGGCAAGGCCGACGACGCCGCCGCGCGCCGGGACGCCGCCGTCGAGGAGCTGGACGGCGAGGCGGCCTCGGTGACCAAGGAGCGCGAGGTCATCGCGGGCTCGGTCCCCGCGGACCTGCTGAAGCTCTACGAGAAGCTGCGCGAGCAGCAGGGCGGCGTCGGTGCGGCCAAGCTGTACCAGCGCGGCTGCCAGGGATGCCGCCAGGAGCTGGCGATCACCGAGCTGAGCGAGATCCGCTCGGCGGCGCCCGACACGGTCGTACGCTGCGAGAACTGCCGCCGCATCCTGGTGCGCACGGCCGACTCCGGGCTGTAGGGGAGCCGTTTCGGTGGCAGATCCCGTGTCGGGTCGACAGGCGGGCCAGGGGGTGGGCACGGTGACAGGTCCGGCGGCGGTCCCGGCGCGGAAGTTCGTCGTCGAGGCCGACGGCGGGTCGCGGGGCAACCCGGGGCCCGCGGGCTACGGGGCCGTCGTCCTGGACGCGGCGACCGGGCAGACCCTGACCGAGGCCGCCGAGTACCTCGGCGTCGTCACGAACAACGTGGCCGAGTACCGGGGCCTGCTGGCCGGTCTGCGCGCGGCGCGGGAGCTGGACCCGGACGCGACCGTCCACGTCCGGATGGACTCCAAGCTCGTCGTCGAGCAGATGTCGGGCCGCTGGAAGATCAAGCACCCCGACATGAAGCCGCTGGCGGCCCAGGCGGCACGCGTCTTCCCGCCGGGGCGGGTGACGTACGAGTGGATCCCCCGCGCGAGCAACAAGCACGCCGACCGTCTGGCCAACGAGGCGATGGACGCGGGGGCCCGCGGCGAGCAGTGGTCCGCGTCCACGTCGACGGCGGAACTGGACGCGGGCGCGGCGGCGGGGGCCGTGGAGGCGGGGGATGCCGATCCCGGTGCCGGTGCCGGTGCCGGTGCCGGTGCCGGTGTCGGCGCCGCCGTGGGCGAACGTATCGCTCAGACGGCCCGGACGGACGCCGAGACCACCGGCGTCCCTCACCCTGCTGCCGCCGCCGACGACGACGACGTGCGGGCCGCGAAGACCGTGGCCTCACCCGGCTGGGGACCCCCCGACATGGGCGCCCCCGCCACCTTCGTCCTGCTCCGGCACGGCGAGACGCCCCTCACCCCGCAGAAGCGGTTCTCCGGAAGCGGCGGCAGCGATCCGTCCCTGTCCTCCGTGGGCCGGGAACAGGCCGGGAAGGTCGCCGAGAGCCTCGCCCGGCGCGGCACGATCCAGGCGGTCGTGGCCTCCCCGCTGGCCCGCACGCGCGAGACGGCGGGCATCGTCGCCGCCCGCCTCGGCCTGGAGGTGATGGTCGACGAGGGCCTGCGGGAGACCGACTTCGGCGCCTGGGAGGGGCTCACCTTCGGCGAGGTGCGCGAGCGGTATCCCGAGGACATGGACGCCTGGCTCTCCTCCCCGGACGCCGAGCCGACCGGCGGCGGCGAGAGCTTCGCGGCCACCGGCGCCCGGGTCGCCGCCACCCGCGACCGGCTGGCCGCGGCGTACGCGGGCCGCACGGTGCTGCTGGTCTCCCACGTGACGCCGATCAAGACGTTCGTACGGCTCGCCCTGGGCGCCCCGCCCGAGTCGCTGTTCCGCATGGAACTGTCGGCGGCCTCGCTGTCGGCGGTGGCGTACTACGCGGACGGCGGCGCCAGCGTCCGGCTGTTCAACGACACGTCCCACCTGCGCTGAGCCCAGCCGCCTCCCGGGCCAGCGCCTCCACGCGCCCCCAGTCACGGCCGGCCACCGCGTCCTTCGGGAGCATCCAGCTGCCCCCGACGCAGCCGACGTTGGGCAGCGCCAGGTACTCCGGCGCGGAGGCCGGGGTGATGCCGCCGGTGGGGCAGAAGCGGGCCTGCGGCAGCGGAGCGGCGAGTGCCTTGAGGTAGGCGGTGCCGCCCGCGGCCTCGGCCGGGAAGAACTTCATCTCCCGCACCCCGTGCTCCAGCAGCGCCACCACCTCCGAGGTGGTCGACACCCCCGGCAGGAACGGCACCCCGGACGCCCGCATCGCCGCCAGCAGCCCGTCCGTCCACCCCGGGCTGACCAGGAACCGCGCCCCGGCCGCCACGACCTCCCCGACCTGCTCCGGCGTGATGACGGTGCCCGCGCCGACCACCGCGCCCGGCACCTCACCGGCGATGGCGCGGATCGCGTCGAGGGCGACCGGCGTCCGCAGCGTCACCTCGATCGCGGGCAGCCCGCCGGCGACGAGTGCCCGGGCGAGCGGCACGGCGTCGGCGAGGTCGTCGACGACCACGACGGGCACGACGGGCGCGAGATCCAGCACCGACGGCGTCGAGGCGTGGGGGGAGGAGGGCAGGGGAGAGGTCATGCCCTCATCGTGCCGCCGACAAGCGCCCTGTGCAATAACCGTTGCGACATACGCAACGACCGGAAGGTCGGCGGCTCAGTGGACCTCCGCCACCAGCACGTCCAGCGACCACGGCTTCCCCGCCTTCGCGGGCGCCTGGGCCTCCACCTCGTACCCCAGGTCCCGCAGCGCCTCCACCAGCTCCGCAGGCCCCTCGGGCGCGCTCGCGGACGCCAACAGGCTCCGTACGATCCGTCCCTTGGTCGCCTTGTTGAAGTGGCTGACCACCTTCCGGGTCGGCGCGTGCAGCACCCGCACGGTCGCCGTCCGCCCGGCGAGCTCACCCTTCGGCTTCCACGCCGCCGCGTACGCCGACGAGCGCAGGTCCAGCACCAGACGGTCCCCGGCCACCTCGGGCAGCACCTCGGCCATCGGCGCCCGCCAGTACGCGCCCAACGCCCCGAGCCCGGGAAGCCTCACGCCCATCGAGCACCGGTAGGAGGGAATCCGGTCGGTCACCCGCACCGCACCCCACAGCCCGGAGAACACGAGCAGCGAACGGGCGGCCCGCTTCCTGGCCGCCGCGTCCAGCGAGGCCAGGTCCAGGGCGTCGTACAGCACGCCGGTGTAGATCTCCCCGGCCGGACGCGCCCCCGCCGTCCGCAGCTCCGTGTTCTTGGCGACCTCGCCGCGCAGCCCCTCGCTCAGCCCGAGCACCTCGCGCGCCTTCTCCTCGTCACCGGCGCACAGCTCGACCAGTTCGCCGAGGACGGTCTCCCGGGCGAGGGTGAGCCCCGGCAGGGACAGCGACCCGGTCTTCAGCGGGGCGCCCCGACCGGACGCGGCCTTGCCCTCCGACGGGGGCAGCAGGACAAGCACAGACACTCCTTCACTCCGCGCTCCCGGGCTCCATCACCCCAGGAGGCTCCTGGTCAGGGTACGGCGTACCCGTCCCGCGCCCGCTCGACGGCCCGTACGAGACCACCGGCGTCGTCGGCGTGAAAGCGCACGACGCGCACCTCGCGCCGCCGGCCGAGGAAGGTGACGTGGGCGACGGGCTCGGCGAGCTCGATCGTGACGGAGGTCTGCGCACCCACGACGAGATCGAGCTCACCGTCCGCCCCCCGCTCGTGCGTCGTCCGCAGCTCGCGCCGCACGGAGGCGATCCGCTCCAGCGGTATCCGTACGTCGACGTGCACGGCCTGTCGTACGCGCAGGGTGCCGGCATCCGGGTCCAGGACGTGCGGGCGGACCACGGAAGCGGCGTGCAGCCCGGCGACGAAGACGATGGTGTACACGTCCAGCACCAGCACCACGAGGTGCACGGTGGGCCAGTCGCGCAGCAGCAAGGACAGCATCACCGTCTCGACCACGCACACGAACCCGAACCCGGCCATCATCGCGCCCTGCCCCCGCGCGTACCCGAACACGGCCCCACCGGCCGTCGCCCCGTCGGTCCGCCGCGCCGCCCACAGCCACAGACCGGCCAGCAGCCGCAGCTCGTGCCGGACCATGAGGTGCGGGAGTGTGACGAAGGACGAGCCCCTCATGACCGCCGCCCCCTCGACGCGATTTCCATGGCCTGCCGGATCGCCTCCGCCTGCCCCGGCGCGAAGTCGGCGTACAGGGCCCCCAGGAAACCGGAGCCGGAGCCGGAGCCAGGGCCGGAGCCGGAGCCGGAGCCGGAGCCGGGGTCCAGTACGACGCCCTCCTCGGGCAGCAGTCCCTCGGGCAGGCAGCCGGCGAGCACCCGCGCCGCCCGAGCCACCCGCGGATCGTCGGCGCCGGCGTCGGCCAGCTCGTCGAGCAGCGCGTAGGCACGGTGGGCCCGCGCCACCGCCTCCGGCGAGCCCAGACCGTCGCGCAGCGCGGCCAGCAGCCCCTCCCGCTCCTCCGGCGCCACCGTGCTCTCCAGCAGCGCCAGCATCTCCCGGTCCCGTACGGCCATGGGAGAGCCGGAGACGTCCCCCATACCGGCGAACAGCTCGGCCAGCTCCGCCGACACCGGCCCCTCGGGCGGCAGCGCGCCCTCCGTCTCCAGCAGCGCCCGCAACCGCGCCCGGCGCTCCCGGATCGCCGCCTCCTGCCGCGCCAGATCCACGTCCAGTTCTTCCAGTACCTCGGCCAGATCCTTTCCGGCCTCGTCCGCAAGCACGTCCCGCACCTCCGCCAGCCCGAGCCCCAGCTCGGTCAGCCGCCGGATCCGGGCGAGCACGACGACGTGCCGCAGGGTGTACGTCCGATAACCGTTGGCCAGCCGCTCCGGCTCGGGCAGCAGGCCCTGATGGTGGTAGTGCCGCACGGTCCGCGTGGTGACGCCGACAGCGTCGGCGAGCTCTCCGATTCGCATGACCTCAGTGAAGACGTTGACGTTGCGACAGGGTCAAGCGCGACGAGCCCGGCTTCCTCCGAGGCCGTCCGTACGTCCCCGCCACGCCCGGTACCATGGTCCACACGGCAGACGAGCCGGGCGGGCGGCCGCGTGGAGTCCCTTGCGGGACTTCCCGAGGAACGTCCGGGCTCCACAGGGCAGGGTGATGGCTAACGGCCACCCGGGGTGACCCGCGGGACAGTGCCACAGAAAGCAGACCGCCGGAGGCTTCGGTCTCCGGTAAGGGTGAAACGGTGGTGTAAGAGACCACCAGTGCCCAGGGCGACCTGGGCAGCTAGGTAAACCCCACCCGGAGCAAGGTCAAAAGGAGACACCCCGGTGTCTCTGCGCGGACGTTCGAGGGCTGCCCGCCCGAGTTCGCGGGTAGACCGCACGAGACCGGTGGCAACGCCGGTCCTAGATGGATGGCCGTCGCCGGCGGGCCCGCGAGGACCCACCGGAACAGAACCCGGCGTACAGCCCGACTCGTCTGCCGCCACCTGCGCCGAGCGCTGCCCGGGCAGCCGTCACTCTCGCCTCACTACTGATGTGGGCGTGACATCCAAGGTGATTTCCGAACCGATGGCGTGCCCTCGGGGGTGGTGTATACACAAGAGCCGAAGTCGCTCCACCCCGGCTGGAGTTTGTCCCAGTCGCCACTGCCGTAGTAGTCGGTGTCGTCCCCGCTCAGGGTCACGCCGCCGTCCTTCTGGCGGCCGACGTAATGCTTGTAGCCCCCGTCTCCGACGGACTGGAAGACGTGCAGCTCGGCGCGCCCGTCCCGGTTCTCGTCGGTCGCACGCACCGCGGCGACGAAGAGCGGGCTCTGAACGCGGATGGTGCCGCTCCGGCTGCCGCTCAGGTCCCGGGCGAGCGGTCCGTAACGCACCTCATGCACGAGCAGGTTGGGGCGGGGACTGTCCCCGATGTCGTCCTGGCTGTGGAACAACGCCAGATCGAGGTAGCCGTCGCCGTCGAAGTCGCCGAACGTGCCCCGGGTCTCCAGGTCCGGCGTCACCAGGCCGCGGGCCTTCTGCCATACGCCGATCGCCTCGCCGACACCGACCTCGACGCGGTCGTCGGCCCGGCTGAAGAGGACGGAGACCTTTCCCGAGCGGTCGGGGTCGCGCAACTCGTCCAGGCGCCCGTCCGCGTCCACGTCGGCGGTCAGGCTGGTGTTGCCCGTGTCGGAGCACACCACCGTCGGTGCGTGATCACCGGGCTCGGGACCGGAAGCGACGAAGAGCACTGTGGCGACCACTCCCAGAGCGGCTCCCGCGCTGATGAGGAGCCGCCGTCGCCGGCATGCGTACGGCCGTCTCAACAGCGAAAGGGATATGCCACTGACACTGTCCTGTTGAGGACTCACGGGTTCCGCCATGGCGGGATCCTAGTGTCCGAACACAGCGTCGCCGAGACGTTGATCATCAGGTCCGGCACCACCGTCTCGATGGGCCAAGCCGTCCCTTCCGGCGGCGGAAATCCGGGCCAACGGGTCAGCTCGCCCCGCCCTGGCCCGCGCTGCCCATCGGGCCGACCGTGACGGGGGAGCCGGTGCCGTCGGTGACGGGCAGGGTGCCGGCGCCCGGCCACGCGAGGGTGACCGACTTCGTCTCGTTCGGCGGGGTCACCACGAGGTCGGTGATCCTGACGCCGGAGCCGCCCGAGTCGTTGAGCGGGTAGAAGATGCCGAAGGACACCGACTCACCGTCCTTGAGCGTCATGGGGTCGGACGCCTGGTCACTGCGCTCGGCGGACAGATCCCCCGCGCTGGTCTTCAGGTCGACGCCCGCGTACCCGTTCAAGGCACAGTCGCGGCCGCCACCGTTCTTGAACGTGACCGCGACCGAGCCTTCCTCGTCACCGCCGATGGTGGCGTCCGACGCGCTGATCTCCAGTTCGTCGGTACGGCACTTGCCGCCCGCGGCGCCCGTGTCGGTACCGCCCCCGGCGGCGTCCGTACCCCCGCCCTGCTCCGAACCGCCCTGCTCGGATCCTTCCTGCTCGGAGCCCTGCTCCGAACCGGCGGAACCCGAGGCGGTGTCCGAGGTGGAGGAGGAGGCGGCGGAGGAGGACGCCCCGTCGCTCTGTGCCGCGCCGTCGTCGCCGTTGCAGGCCGTGAGCGAGAGCCCCGCGGCGACGGCCAGGGCGGCGAAGGTGAGCTTGCGAACGCGCATCGTTACTTCCTCAGTCTCTGTGGATCGTGTCGGCCGCCCGGTCCCTGTCGGACCCCGTCGGTACGAGCGAGCGTTTCTGATCACCAAGACACGTCCGCCCCACGACCCGTTCCACGCCACCACCGCTCCGGACACTGCTGTTACACAAAACCCCGGTACGCCGCGGACCGTCCCGAGGAAGGCGGTCGGCTCCCGCACCCTGCCGCGCCTCTCACTCGGCGCCGTCCGGCCCGGGAATTCGGGGCCCGGGCCCGGTGCGCCCCCGGCACACCGGCCCCGCGCGGCACCGGGAGCGGACATCGTGCCCGGCCCGGGTCGGCACCTCCCGCCAACATCACCGGCCGGCACAGATCCGTGACCCGGTGGAGATCGTCTTCGCAAGACCCGCGGCTCGAACACGGACGACACGGACCTGCGTGGCGATCTCGACGGCCTCATGACGGAGCCGGCAGCCGAGATCCGCAGGCTTCCCCCGAGGCCGCGGCTCACCCTGCGGAGCCGCGACGTCGACTTCTTCGAGAAGCAGGCGCAGAGCGCGGGCGTTGTGGAGACGCTGCCGGCGCTCGAGCCGGAAGGCTTGCGGACCGACGCGCAGAAGGCCGTGCGACGCGACCGCCCTGCACCGCAGTCTGCCCGCGCTGCCGGAGGAGAGAGTCGGCCGGCGCCGGCCCGGAGGCTCGCCGAGCGGACGTTCCTGGTCGTGGTCCCCCGGACCTCGTCGGCGCCCACCGCATCTTCAGCGTCATGAACTCCCGGAGCCTGGAGCCTGGACCTGTCGCCCACCGACTCTTCACGTCACGGGCGATCGGGGACCTGGATGACGCGGACTCCGACGCGTACGCCACCACCTGGGAGGACGCCGAGGAGATGCTGGGGGCGGGACGACTTCGCGGAACCCTTCCTGCGCCTGCGGACGATCTGGGACGACAGCCCTTCTCCGCCCCTCACCCGAGCGCCGGCATCACCCGCTCGGCGATGAGCCGCAGCTGCGTGTCCACGTCCGCCGCCTCCGGGAGGTCGCGACCCGTGAACGTCTTCACCAGGGCGCGGTCGGTGATCGCGCAGATCATGTGGTTCACACCGCTGGGAGCGATGTCCCGCTCGATCTTCGCCAGGCACTCCTCGGGGGTGCCCGCGACGGAGAGGCGCTCGGCGATCTCCGGGGTCGTCAGCTCGATGCCGCGGGCCAGGTCGCCGGCGCCGATCGCGTCGATGACCGGCTTCAGCTCTGCCGGGTCCACGCCGTTGCGGAGCAGTTGTTCCTCGGGCATCGAGGAGGCGTAGATGCCGACCATGCTGCGGGCCGCCTCCTTGGCCGCCGCCGAGTCGGGGCCGGTCGCGAAGACCACCCAGGCTCCGATGTCCAGGGACCGCCAGTCCTTGCCGGCGCGCTCCGCGCCCGCCCGGATGTGGTGTACGGCGTAGTCGTAGGCCTCGCGGGTGTAACTCAGGGCGTGGTGGCAGCCGTCGGACAACTCGCCGGCGGCCTCGAAGGACTTGGGCCCGCGCATCGCGCCGAGCTTCAGCGGCAGCCGTTCCTGCACGGGGCGGGCGAACGTGAACAGGCCGTCGTAGGAGAAGAACTCGCCGTCGTGCGTGATCGCGCCCTCGTCGAGGAAGGTGCGCATCACGTGCAGGGCTTCCTTGACCCGTGACAGTGGCCTGGTGCAGGCCCAGTCGATGCGGTACTGGGCGAGGAGGCCGAAGTTGCCGCTGGACAGGACGCCTTCGGCGCGGCCGTCGGAAAGTTCGTCGAGCGTGGCGAGGGCCTGTGCGATCAGGGTCGGCTCGCGCAGCGTGACCGGGGAGACGCTCGGACCGAGACGGATGCGGCTCGTGCGGCCGGCGGCCGCCGCGAAGAGGAGCCACAGGTCCTTGTGCCAGGTCTCGTCGGCGGCGTAACAGGCGTGGAAGCCCAGCTCGTCGGCGAGCTGGATGGACTTCAGGGACTCGGTCAGTGGGTAGTCGGGGAGCATCGCGTAGCTGAACTTCACGGGCGACACCTTCCGGTGCGGGAAACGGTGTGCGGCTCTCTGGCGCTCTGCCTTCCCGAGGATGTTGGGTCCGGCTCGTCGTTGTCCAGAGGGCCGGTAGGTGTCGAAAGTTTCGACAGGTCGCATGGCGATTTCTGATCACGGTCGAGGACGGAATCGTCTTGCGTGGTCACTTCGGTCCGTACGGCCGGACTGAACAGCTCTTACGTTCGACGAGTGAGCCTCGGCGGGATGCCGAAGGTTTCGAAACTTCCACCGAAAGTGTTGACGCTTGACGAGTGCAGGCCAACACTGGCGCCGTTGTCGCACCCTCAACGACCCCTCACGACCCTCACGGAGAGGAAGCACCCCCCATGAACGTGCTCGTCCAACCCGGGCGTCGCAGAAGCGGCCCCGTCACGCTGCTCGTCAGGAGCGCGTGGGCCTTCGCGCTGGCCGCACTGGCCGCG
Organism: Streptomyces marokkonensis; assembly: GCF_039539045.1. Taxonomy (NCBI): domain Bacteria; kingdom Bacillati; phylum Actinomycetota; class Actinomycetes; order Kitasatosporales; family Streptomycetaceae; genus Streptomyces; species Streptomyces marokkonensis. Next base: position 14,657 of record NZ_BAABCQ010000033.1, on the reverse strand, counting down.
ATGATGCTGCCGGGTACCGCCCACGCCGGCACGGTCGTCACGACCAACCAGGAGGGCACCAACAACGGCTACTACTACTCGTTCTGGACCGACAGCCAGGGCACCGTCTCCATGGACATGGGCTCCGGCGGTCAGTACAGCACCTCGTGGCGCAACACCGGCAACTTCGTCGCCGGCAAGGGCTGGAGCAACGGCGGACGCAGGACCGTGCAGTACTCGGGCACCTTCAACCCGTCCGGCAACGCGTACCTGACCCTCTACGGGTGGACGTCGAACCCGCTCGTCGAGTACTACATCGTCGACAACTGGGGAACCTACCGGCCCACGGGCGAGTACAAGGGCACCGTGACCTCCGACGGCGGCACCTACGACATCTACAAGACGACCCGCCACAACGCGCCCTCCGTGGAAGGCACCCGTACCTTCGACCAGTACTGGAGCGTGCGGCAGTCCAGGCGGACCGGGGGCACCATCACCACCGGCAACCACTTCGACGCGTGGGCGCGGGCCGGGATGCCGATGGGCAACTTCAGCTACTACATGATCATGGCCACCGAGGGCTACCAGAGCAGCGGCAGCTCGAACATCACCGTCGGCGGTACGGGTGGCGGCGGTGGCGGCGGTGGCGGCGGTGGCGACAACGGCGGGGGCGGCGGGTGCACCGCCACGCTCTCCGCCGGGCAGCGGTGGGGCGACCGGTACAACCTCGACGTCGCGGTCAGCGGGTCGAGTGACTGGACGGTGACGATGAACGTGCCGTCCCCGGCGAAGGTCCTGTCGACCTGGAACGTCAACGCGAGTTATCCCAGCGCGCAGACGCTGACCGCCAAGTCGAACGGCAGTGGCAACAACTGGGGTGCCACCATCCAGGCCAACGGCAACTGGACCTGGCCCTCGGTCTCCTGCAGCGCGGGCTGACCCCGGACACGAGCAGAGGGGAGGACTCACTCGTATGCGCATTACACGCCGTCAGCGCCTGCGTTCCCTGGTCACCGGGGTGGCCGTCGCCACGCTGGCAGCCGCGGGCACCGTCGCCGCCGACGCCGGTCCGGCCCAGGCAGCCGCCTGCAACGGATACGTCGGACTCACCTTCGACGACGGCCCCTCCGGCAACACCCGGGCCCTGCTCGACGCGCTCCGGCAGAACGGGCTGCGGGCCACGATGTTCAACCAGGGCCAGTACGCGGCCCAGAACCCGTCCCTGGTCCGGGCACAGGTCGACGCGGGCATGTGGGTCGCCAACCACAGCTACACCCACCCGCACATGACCCGGCTGAGCCAGTCGCAGATGGACTCGGAGATCTCCCGGACCCAGCAGGCCATCGCGAGCGCGGGCGGCGGTACGCCGAAGCTGTTCCGCCCGCCGTACGGCGAGACCGACGCGACGTTGCGGGCGGTCGAGGCCAAGTACGGGCTGACCGAGGTGATCTGGGACGTCGACTCGCAGGACTGGAACAACGCCAGTACGGACGCGATCGTGCAGGCCGCCTCCCGGCTGGGAGACGGCCAGGTCATCCTCATGCACGACTGGCCCGCCAACACGCTCGCGGCCATTCCGCGCATCGCGCGGACCCTGGAGAGCAAGGGCCTGTGCTCCGGCATGATCTCCCCGCAGACCGGCCGAGCGGTCGCCCCCGACGGCGGCGGGGGCGGCGGCGGTGGCGGTGGGGGTGGCGGGGGCGGTGGCTGCACCGCCACGCTTTCCGCCGGGCAGCGGTGGGGCGACCGGTACAACCTCGACGTCGCGGTCAGCGGGTCGAGTGACTGGACGGTGACGATGAACGTGCCGTCCCCGGCGAAGGTCCTGTCCACCTGGAACGTCAACGCCAGTTACCCCAGCGCGCAGACGCTGACCGCCAAGTCGAACGGCGGCGGCGACAACTGGGGCGCCACCATCCAGGCCAACGGCAACTGGACCTGGCCCACGGTCTCCTGCAGCGCGGGCTGACCCGGGCCCCGAGCACGCACGTCGTGTGGCACGGCGGTCCCGGCCGCCGTGCCACACGAGTGCCGGCCAACCCCGAAAAGCACGTGCGCGCCCCCGAGGAGCCGGGATACGTTCATGTCCGTTCGAAGGGGGACCGACATGGCGAAGCTGAACCAGATCATCGCTGTCGAAAAGGGCGTCAAGAGCAAGTCGCTCCAGGACATCACCGCGGCGCACCAGAAGGTGCAGAAGCCGGCGCTGCTGGCCGGGATCTCGCGTACGTACCAGCCGAAGGACGAGGAGGGCGAGCAGTTGCCGCCCGAGTCCACGCGGGTGCAGGTGCAGGGCGAGGACGTGCTGCGTGAGATGGCGGCGTCGCTGACGCGGTTGTTCGACGTGACGGCGACGAAGGACTGGGCGAACTGCGCGGCCCGCGCGGACGTCACGGTCGACGGGCGGACGGTCGTCGCGGACGTACCGGTCAGCTACCTGCTCTTCCTGGAGAAGCAGCTCACCGACCTGCACACCTTCGTCAAGAAGCTTCCCACGCTCGACGCCGCCGAGTCCTGGTCCCAGGACCCGTCCACGGACTGGTGGAAGACCGACCCGGTCCGCACCATCCGGACGAAGAAGGTCCCGCGCAACCACGTCAAGGCCGAGGCGACCGACAAGCACCCGGCGCAGGTCGAGGTGTACTACGAGGACGTGCCCATCGGGTACTGGACGACCGTGAAGTTCTCCGGAGCGCTTCCGGCGCGGCGGGTGAACGAACTCCTGGAGCGGGTCGAGAAGCTCCAGCAGGCCGTGAAGTTCGCCCGCGAGGAGGCCAACGGTGCCGAGGTCACCGACCAGCGGGTCGGCGACGCGGTGTTCGGCTACCTGTTCGGCTGAAGCACAGGCCGCCCGGACACGGGTAGCCTCCACGAATGCCCCCGCGTGCGAGCGCGGGGGTGCGCGGCAGCGCGGGCCGGAATTGAGGACCGGTTCGCGCGACGAGCGCAAGTTGAAACTGAAGTTCAGCCTGAAGCGGCGCGGGTGACGATCACCCGGGCCGTCAATCTCAGACTCTCGCTCCAGCTTCAGCATTGCCGCCGATCGCCGGATCGACCGGGGACGGACGAACGCCGTCGGATGCGAGTTCGACTCTCGCCTGCACCTCTCACCTGGTGCGGTAGTTCAAAGGAAGAACACGACGGCATGATGACTGATCCGTCCTCTTAAACGCCGCCGGCGTGCGCAATTGGGTGGCATCCCCAGGGGCCCGGGAGCTGGATACGACTCCCGGGCCCCGTCACGTCATCACGTTGTCACGCATCGGCGTCCGGCGTGCCCAGTGATCGCCTCGCCACCCGCTCCAGATGCCGCTCGAACACCTCCCGCGTCTCCGGGGTCAGCGTCCGCAGGACCACCAGTGCCGTGATCACCACGTCGCACAACTCCGCCTCGACGTCGTCCCACGTGTGGGTGACGCCCTTGCGCGGGTTCTGGCCGGTCGCGCCGATCACCGCCTCGGAGACCTCGCCGACCTCCTCGGACAGCTTCAGCATGCGCAGCAGGAGGCCCTCCCTGCCGCCTACGGGCTGGTCCGCCTCCAGCCACTTCCACAGGGCGTCGACGGTGGCCCAGAGGTCGGCGGGTGCGCTTGCGTGATGGTCGTCGTTCATGCGCGGCAGCCTGCCACGGTCGGCCGGGGACGCGGTACCTGATCGTCGCGTCAGTCGAACAGCGGTTCCTGCTCGCCCTCCGCCGCCTTCCGTACCCGCTTGTTGCGCGCCCCCACGATCACCGTCGTGGCCGCGGCCGTCACCGCGAACGCCACCGGGACCATCCAGTTCCGGTTGACGGTGTGGCCGAGCGCGTGGTCCAGGGAAAGGCGGCCCGGGCCCGTGACCGCGAGGCCGACGGCCGTCAGACCGAGCGACGCCGCGTACTCGTAGCCGCCGGCCTGGGCGAAGAAGCCGTTGGGCGCGTGCACCGCCGCGGCGCCCGCCATCGCCCCGGCCGCCGCCGCACCCGCGGCCGGGGTGGCAAGGCCCAGCGCCAGCAGCGCCCCGCCGCCGGCCTCCGCGAGGCCCGCCGCGGTGGCACTGGCCCGGCCCGGCGCGTAGCCCATGGCCTCCATGGCCTGGCCGGTGCCCTCGATCCCGCCGCCGCCGAACCAGCCGAGCAGCTTCTGCGCGCCGTGTGCGGCCAGGACGCCGCCGGTACCCAGTCGGAGCAGCAGCAGCCCCAGATCACGCCGGTCATAACAGTTCACGTCGACTCCCTCGCAGACAGCGGCGGCTCACCTTCCCACCGTCGCCCGCCCGCGTCGCGCGGGCCCGCCGCGGGCGCCGTTCGGGTGGCGTGCGCCTGGCGGGCCGGGTGGCGGAGGTCCGGGGGCGGTGTGACGCTGGCCGGCATGACCATTCAGACCACGCGACTCAGCGACCCGGCCGTCCGCGCCTTCGTCGCCGCTGTCAACGCCCACGACCGCGAGGCCTTCCTCGCGCTGCTCGCGCCGGACGCCACCATGGCCGACGACGGGGACGACCGGAACCTCGCCCAGTGGATCGACCAGGAGATCTTCTCCTCCCACGGCCACATGGAGGTCGACAACGAGTCGAACGGCGGTCGCGCCCTCATCGCCCGCTACAGCAACGACACCTGGGGCGAGATGCGTACGCGGTGGAGCTTCACGGTGGGCGAGGACGGGCGGATCGCGCGGTTCGAGACCGGGCAGGCGTAGCCCCCGGGTCACACCCCGGGTCACCCTTCGAGGTGGCACCCCGGGCTCCGCGCCGGTCCTGGTCCGTGCTGGTCCCGGTCCGTTCTGGTCCGTCGTTTCAGCCCTTGCCTTCGTGTGCGCTTCAATTCCTAGTGTCTCCGGCATGGAAACGAACGGGACCACCAGAACCCTCGGCCGCAGCGGCATCGAGGTCAGCGCGCTCGGGTTCGGCTGCTGGGCGATCGGCGGGGAGTGGCAGGACGCCGACGGGCAGCCGCTCGGCTGGGGCCGAGTCGACGACGAGGAGTCCGTACGGGCGATCCGGCGCGCCCTCGACCTCGGAGTCACCTTCTTCGACACCGCCGACGTCTACGGCACCGGCCACAGCGAACGCCTGCTGGGCCGCGCCCTCGGCCGGCGGCGGGACGACGTGGTCATCGCCACCAAGTGGGGCAACGTCTTCGACGCGGACACCCGTACCCTCACCGGCGCCGACGACTCACCGGCGTACGCCCGCAAGGCGCTCACCGCGTCGCTGGAGCGCCTGGGCACCGACCACGTCGACCTCTACCAACTGCACCTCGCCGACGCCGATCCAGTGCGCGCGGCGGAACTGCGCGACGTCTGCGAGGAATTCGTACGGGAGGGACTCGTGCGTGCCTACGCCTGGAGTACGGACGATCCCGAGCGCGCCGCCGTGTTCGCGTCCGGCGAGCACTGTGCGGCCGTGCAGCACCGGGCCAACGTGCTCCAGGACGCGCCCGGGATGATCGCCCTGTGCGAGGCCGCGGGGCTGGCGAGCGTCAACCGCAGCCCACTCGCCATGGGGCTGCTCGGCGGCGGGCACACGGGCCGACGGGTTCTCGAGGCCGGGGACATCCGCAACAGGCCGCCCGCCTGGCTGTCGGGGTTCGGGGACGGGACCGGTGCGGACCCGCGGTGGCTGGCGCGGGTCGAGGCGCTCCGGGACGTCCTCACCGCGGACGGCCGTACGCCCGCACAGGGCGCCCTGGCCTGGCTGTGGGCGCGTAGCCCGCGCACCGTGCCGATCCCCGGGTTCCGTTCCGTCGCGCAGGCCGAGGAGAACGCGGGCGCGCTGGCGCGGGGGCCGCTCAGCGGTGAGCAGATGGCGGCCGTCGACCGCATCCTGGGACGCTGAGACAGGCGGTGGTTCACGCGGCAGCCGTTCCGCCCACCGGTGCGTATTCCGCGGTCTCACGCGGGATCCACCCCCACCCGGTGTGGTGGAACGGCTGCCGCCTCCCCCTCGGAATGGCCTGCGGAGCCAACGAAGGCCGACGCTCCAAGTGTGAAGCTCCTGTGAAGGAGCGTTGAGCATACGTCCGTCACCGGCCGCAACACAGTGGACCGGAGAATTCCGGTTGTGTGAATCGGTGTGGTGCCCTCAGCCCCGACCCACGTACGGCATCGCCGTCGCCATGACCGTCGCGAACTGCACGTTCGCCTCGGGTGGCAGCTCCGCCATGTGCCGCACCGTGCGCGCCACGTCGGCGACGTCCATCACCGGCTCGGTCGCCGTCTCCCCGTTGGCCTGGAGCGCACCGGTCTGCATGCCGGCCGTCATGTCGGTGGCCGCGTTGCCGATGTCGATCTGGCCGACCGCGATGTTGTGGGGCCGGCCGTCCAGCGAGAGTGACTTCGTCAGGCCCGTCAGCGCGTGCTTCGTCGCCGTGTAGGCCACCGAGTGGGGGCGCGGCGTGTGCGCCGAGATCGAGCCGTTGTTGATGATCCGGCCGCCCTGCGGGTCCTGCTCCTTCATCTGCCGGTACGCCGCCTGTGCGCACAGGAACGCACCGTTGAGGTTGGTGTCCACCACGTGCCGCCACGCCTCGTAGGACAGTTCCTCGACCGGCACGCCTCCCGGGCCGAACGTCCCGGCGTTGTTGAACAGCAGGTCCAGTCGTCCGAAGTGGTCGCATACGGCGGCGAACAGGGCTTCCACGTCCCCCGGTCGTGACACGTCGGCGCGGACGGTGAGTGCCGTCGCGCTGCCCGCGGGTGCCAGGGCCGCCGTCTGCTCCAGCGTCTCGGGGCGTCGGCCGGCGAGAGCCACCGACCAGCCCGCTGCCAGCAGTTCGACGGCCACCGCCCGGCCGATGCCGGAACCGGCGCCCGTGACGACGGCGACGCGCCGCGCGCTGCTCGCGTCCCCGCCGGTCTGTTCCTTACCGGTCTGTTCCTTGCCGGTGGGTTCCTCGCCGGCTGCTTTCGCGTTGCTCATGAGGCGGCAGCGTACGTGTGATGCGCAGGTCGCCGGTGTCGAGGATCTCGTGGTCCTCCACCGGCGACCCGCGCGTGCGCCACGGGCGCAGGTGGGGGTGAGGTGGGGGTGGGGGAGCAGGGATCAAGCCGGTGTGACGACCGGCGCTCCCGTCTCTTCCGGGTGCGCGCCCGTCTCTCCCGGGTACCGGACGCCGACGCGGTCCCGGATCGCGTCCAGTGTCCGCATCACGGCCAGGGTGCCGTCGAGCGGGACCAGCGGCGACTCGGTCTCACCGGCGCGCAGGGCGCGCATCACCTCCCTGGCCTCGTGCTGGAGGCTGTCCCGGTGCCCGTCGGCCGGGTCGGCGCGGAACTCCTCCGGCTCCTGGCCGTCCCGGTGCAGTACGAAGCGGTCCGGGAAGAAGAAGCCGTCCGGAACGTCGATACGGCCCTGGGAGCCCGTGATCGAGGCGGAGTTGGGCGTCCCGCCGGTGATGGAGCAGTGCACCGAAGCGAGAGCGCCGCTCTCGTAGGAGAGCAGTGCACCTGTCTGGAGATCGACGCCCTCCTCCGAGAGCACTGCTCGCGCCGCGACGTCCGACGGCTCACCGAGCAGCAGCTGGGCGAACGACACCGGGTACACGCCCAGGTCGAGCAGCGCGCCGCCGCCCTGCGCCGGGTCCCGCAGCCGGTGCGCGGGAGGGAAGGGCCCCGCCAGGCCGAAGTCCGCCTGCAGACTGCGGACCTCGCCGATCGCGCCGTCGTCGACCAGTGTCTTCAGCCGCCGCACCATCGGGTTGCAGTACATCCACATCGCTTCCATCAGGAAGCTGCCGCTCCGGCGGGCGAGCGCGACCAGTTCCTCCGCCTCGCGCGCGTTCAGCGTGAACGGCTTCTCGCACAGCACGTTCCGCCCCGCCTCCAGGCACAGGCCGGCGGCCGTCCGGTGCGCCGAGTGCGGAGTCGCGACGTACACCACGTCGACGTCCTCGTCCCGCGCCAGGGTCTCCCAGTCGCCGTACGCCCGCGGTATCCCGAACCGCTCCGCGAACTCCTTCGCCGACGCCTCGGTCCGCGAGGCCACCGCCACGACCTCCGCGTCCGGCAGGTCGACCAGATCCGCCGTGAACCTCGCCGCCATACCGCCGGTCGCCAGAATTCCCCAGCGCACCTTCTGCCCGCTCACCGCTGACACCGTGTCCCACCCTCGCTTAGGTTCGTTCGAGTCTGTTCGTTCAAGTCCGTACGAGCTGAGAGCATAGGTGCCGGATCTGTCGAACAGGGAGGGGCACATGCCCGAGCGCGGGCCGTCCATACGGCGCACGCCGCAACCGACCACTACACAACCGATCACCACACAACCGAACACCGCGCCACCGACCACCCCACAACCGCACACGCCCCGCGCGGCCGGACCGGAAACGGGACCGGCCGCACGCTCGCTGCGCGCCACCCGCCGCACCGGCCTGCTCGTCACCCTCATCCTCGGCAGCCTGACCGCCACGCCGCCGCTCGCACTGGACATGTACCTCCCCGCACTCCCGGAGGTCACCCGGTCCCTGGGCGCGCCCGCAGCGACCGTCCAGCTCACGCTCACCGCATGCCTGGCCGGTATGGCACTCGGCCAGCTCGTCGTAGGGCCGATGAGCGACAAGTGGGGCCGCCGCCGCCCGCTCCTGGCCGGCCTCGCCGCCTACGTCGTCGCCACCGTCCTGTGCGCGATCGCCCCCACCGTCGAACTCCTCATCGCCTTCCGGCTGGCTCAGGGACTCGCGGGCGCTGCCGCGATAGTCATCGCCCGGGCCGTCGTCCGTGACCTCTACGACGGCATGGCCATGGCCCGCTTCTTCTCCACCCTCATGCTGATCTCCGGCGTCGCCCCGGTCGTCGCGCCACTCATCGGCGGGCAGGTACTGCGCATCACGGACTGGCGGGGCGTGTTCGTCGTGCTCACCGTGGTCGGGGTGGTGCTGGGCGTGACCGTCTGGGTCAAACTGCCCGAGACGCTGCCGGCCGCAGAACGGCACGCCGGTGGCGTCGGCGACACCGTCCGCGCGATGCGCGGCCTGCTCGCCGACCGCGCCTTCACCGGGTACATGCTCGCGGGCGGCTTCACCTTCGCCGCGCTGTTCGCCTACGTCTCGGCGTCCCCGTTCGTCATCCAGGAGATCTACGGCGCCTCCCCGCAGATGTTCAGCCTGCTGTTCGGCCTCAACTCGATCGGTCTGATCGTCGTCGGACAGATCAACGGCAAGATCCTGGTCGGACGGGTCCGGCTGGACCGGGTGCTGGGCCTCGGCCTGCTGATCGTCATCGCCGCCGCGACGGCCCTGCTGCTGATGACCCTGGGCGTGTTCGGCGAGGTCGGCCTCGTGCCGGTCGCTGTCGCGCTGTTCGTGCTGATGTCCGCGATGGGCATCAGCATGCCCAACACCCAGGCGCTCGCCCTGATGCGGGTCAAGAAGTCCGCGGGCTCCGCGTCCGCGCTGCTCGGCACGTCCTCCTTCCTCATCGGCGCCATCGCCTCCCCGCTCGTCGGGATCGCGGGGGAGGACACCGCCCTGCCGATGGCCGTCGTCCAGCTGGTGGCGGCGCTGATCGCCCTCGCCTTCCTGGTGGGGATGTGCCGTCCTGCCACAGGACGTACGGCAGGACGTACGGCAGGACGTGCGGCCGGGGAGGGGGAAGAGAGCTGAGCACCCCGAGACTGCGCAGCGACACGCCGGAACGGGCCGGGCTCGACCCCGAACAGCTCCGCCGTGTCGTCGAGGAGGTGCACGACCTCACCACCGGCGAGCGTCCCTGGGCGGCGGGCGCCGTCGTGGCCGTCGGCCGCGGACCCGTGCTCGCCGTCGAGGAGGCGGCGGGCTGGGCCGTGCGCTACGCGTCCTACGACCCGCGCACCGACGCGGGCGTGGAACTGCCCGCCCGTAGCCGGGTTGAGACGACCGTCGGCACGCCCTTCGACCTGGCGTCCCTCACCAAGGTGTTCACGGCGGTCGCCGCCGTGCAGCAGATCGAACGGGGCACCCTCGGTATCGACGCCGAGGTCGGCGCCTACCTGCCGGACTTCCGGGCGGCCGCCGCACACCGCGTCACCGTACGGCAGCTGCTCACCCACACTTCCGGGCTGCGGCCCGAACTCCCGCTGTACGACTGTGCCGACGACGAGGACCGGCTGCGCCGGCTGCGCGGGGAGCCCCCGGTGGGGGTGCCCGGCACGTACTGCTACTCGGACCTGAACATGCTGCTCCTCCAGCACGTCCTGGAACGCGTCACCGGCCGCGGTCTCGACGTCCTCGTCCACGACGGGATCACCCGGCCGCTGGGCATGACGGCGACACACTTCGGACCGTGCCCGGGCGCGGCGGCGACGGAGGACCAGCGGCGGCCGTGGGCCAAGGCGGACCGGGGAATGCTGCGGGGTGTCGTGCACGACGAGAACGCGTGGGCGCTGGGCGGGGTGGCCGGTCACGCGGGGCTGTTCTCCACGGGCCGGGACCTCGCCGTCTTCTGCCGGACGCTGCTCGCGGGCGGCTCGTACGGGCCCGCGCGCATCCTCGGCCCCGACTTCGTGGAACTGCTCCTGACCGAGCCGGGGCTCGGGTTCGCCCTCGACCAGCCGTGGTTCATGGGCGAGCTGGCGGGGCGCGGAGCGGCCGGGCACACCGGCTTCACGGGCACGATGCTGGTCCTCGACCGGGCGACGGACACCTTCGCGGTCCTCCTCGCCAACAGGGTCCATCCCCGTCGCCGTGCCTCGGACAGCGGGCCCCGCGCGGCGCTGGGGACGCGGGTGGCGCGGGCGGTACGGGCGGTGCGGGACAACTGAGCCGGGGCGCCCGAGGCACCCCACCCCGTACCCCACCCCTCACCCCGCCGGCCCACCCGGCCCGACCCGTAGAATCACCGGGTGAACGACCCCGCCAACCCCGCCGACGCCCTGCGTGCCGCCCTCGCCGACCTGGTCGAGGGGCTGCCGCCCCGGCAGGCCGCCCGGGCCGTGGAACGGCTGATCGCCAACTACCGCGGGGCCACCCCGACCGACGCCCCGATCCTGCGCGACCGCGCCGACGTCGTCGCCTACGCCGCGTACCGCATGCCGGCGACCTTCGCCGCGGTCCGGTCGGCGCTGGCGGCTTTCGCGGACGCCGTGCCCGGGTGGGTGCCCGGGAGCCATGTCGACGTCGGCGGCGGGACCGGCGCGGCGACCTGGGCCGCGGGTGCCACCTGGGACGGCGCGCGTCCGGTGACCGTGCTCGACTGGGCCGAGCCCGCGCTCGCCCTCGGCCGGGAGATCGCCGCCGCCCACCCCGCCCTGCGCGACGTACGCTGGCAGCGCTCTCGTATCGGAGCGGCGCTCACCATCGAGAGCACTGATCTCGTCACCGTTTCCTACGTCCTCAACGAGCTGACCGGCCCCGACCGCGCCGCGCTCGTCGACGCCGCCGCCACCGCCGCACGGGCCGTCGTGATCGTGGAGGCTGGCACCCCCGACGGTTACGCCCGCGTCATCGAGGCCCGCGACCGGCTGATCGCCGCCGGGTTCCAGGTCGCCGCCCCCTGCCCGCACAGCGCCGCCTGCCCCATCGTGCCCGGCAAGGACTGGTGCCACTTCGCCGCGCGGGTCAGCCGTTCCTCCCTGCACCGCCAGGTCAAGGGTGGCTCCCTCGCCTACGAGGACGAGAAGTTCAGCTACGTCGCCGCCACTCGGCTGCCGGTCGCCCCGGCCCCCTCCCGGGTGGTCCGGCGTCCGCAGATCCGCAAGGGACAGGTCCTGCTCGACCTGTGCGAGACCTCGCCGTCCAGCCCGCACGAGCAGCTTCGCCGCCGGACGGTCACCAAGCGCCACGGCGACCTGTACAAGGCCGCCCGAGACGCGGAATGGGGCGATTCCTGGCCCTCGTCGGAGGCCAATCCTCCTACCCAGTAAGGTCGTTGACTGAGGAGGCACGGTACGGATGGCGACACCGCGGGACAGCACGGCCGACGACCGGCTCCACGGACGTGGGGACACCACCTCCACCTCTCTCCCCCCTGTCCCGGCGGCCTCAGCCACCGCGTCTCTCTCCGCCGGCCCATTCTCCTCAGCCGACTCAGCCGACTCAGCCGACTCAGGCACCGCAGCAGCCTCAGTCACCCCGACCGTCTCCGGCACCCCCTCTGTCTCCGCCACCGTGTCCGCCACCCTCTCCGCCGCTCTCGCGGCGGTACGGCAGCTCACCGGTGGTCTCGGCACGGCGGTCCTCGCCCTGTTCCTCCTCTGCGCGTTCACCCTCATCGCCCTGGCCTGCCTGGTCGGCGTCGGCCTGCTCATGGCCCCGGCCGCGCTGCGGGCGCTGCACGCCCTCGCCGCGACGGAACGGAAGCGGCTCGGCCACTGGGGGCCCGAGATCGTCGCCCCCGACCCGCCGCCCACCCGGCTGCGGGTCGCCCTGGCCGACGGGACCACCCGGCGTGAGCTGCGCTGGCTGGCCCGGCACGCCACCCTCGGTCTTCTGCTGGGGCTGCTCGGTCTCCTGCTCCCGCTCTTCGCCGTCCGCGACATCACCTTCCCCCTGTGGTGGCAGCTCGGGCCCGGGGAGCCGACGGCCACATCCGTGGGCATCGGTACCGCGCAGTCCTGGCCGGACGCCGTCGCGGTGGTGCTGCTGGGCGTGGGCTGGATCGCGATCGTCCTGGGGTTGGGGCCGGGTATGGCGGGGTTGCAGGCGGGCCCGGGGCGGCGGTTGCTGGTGGCGGGGCCGGGTACGGATCTGTCGTTGCGGGTGGCGGAGTTGACGGCGACGCGGGCGGCGGCGTTGGACGCGCACGCGACGGAGTTGCGGCGGATCGAGCGGTCGTTGCACGACGGTGCGCAGAACCGGTTGGTGTCGGTGACGGTGTTGCTGGGTGCGGCGCGGCGGATGGCGGTGCGTGATCCGGTGGGTGCGGACGCGTTGCTGGAGCGGGCGCAGTCGGCGGCGGAGGAGGCGTTGGGGGAGTTGCGTGCGGTGGCGCGGGGGATTCTGCCGCCGGTGCTGGCGGATCGTGGGCTTGCGGGGGCGTTGTCGGGGCTGGCGGCGGACTGCGGGGTGCCGTGCCGGGTGGAGGCGGACGTGCCCGAGCGGTGTGCGGCGTCGGTGGAGGCGACGGCGTATTTCGTGGTGGCGGAGGCGTTGACGAACGTCGCGAGGCACAGTGGTGCGGGGCGGGTTTCGGTGTGGGTGCGGGGGCGTGGTGGGCGGTTGCGGCTGGTGGTCGAGGACGACGGCCGGGGTGGTGCGGACGAGGGCGGGGGTTCGGGGCTTACCGGGATCCGGCGGCGTGTCGCGGCCCATGACGGCACCCTGCGCCTGACCAGCCCGCCCGGCGGACCGACGACCCTGGAAGTGGACCTCCCCCGTGGAACATGAAATGGACCGTGGCACGACCGGCGGCGCGAGCCGCGCCCTGCGGATCGTGATCGCCGAGGACGACCCGTTGCTGCGCGAGGGGCTCGCCCTGCTGCTGCGCGCGGAGGGCCTGGACGTGGTGGCCACCGCGGACACCGGCGAGTCGGTGCTCGACGCCATCGACGAGCACGAGCCCGACGTGGCCATCCTGGACGTACGCATGCCGCCCACCCACACCGACGAGGGCGTCCGCGCGGCCGTCGAGGCCCGGCGCCGCCGCCCCGCGTTGGCCGTCCTGGTGCTGTCCGCGTACGTCGAGCAGTCCTTCGCCACCGACCTGCTCACCGGCGGGGTGGGCGGCATCGGCTATCTGCTCAAGGAACGCGTCGGGCGGGTCGAGGAGTTCATGCTCGCGCTGCGCAGGGTCGCGGCCGGGGGCACCGCCATCGACCCCGAGGTCGTCGCCCAGTTGTTCACCCGCACCCACCAGGACACCCGCCTGGAGCGTCTCAGCCGCCGTGAGCGCGAGGTGCTCGCCCTGATGGCCGAGGGCCTGGGCAACAACGCGATCGCCGGACGCCTCGTCGTCACCGACGGCGCGGTCCACAAGCACATCCGCAGCATCTTCGCCAAGCTCGACCTGTCGCCGGCCGACCAGGTCGACCGGCGCGTGGCAGCCGTCCTGCACTACCTGGAGAACGCGCGGGCGCAGCCCCGCTGACCTGCGCTGACCAGGACCGGTCTGCGGAGTACAGCCTGCTGTACTCCGGGTCGGGGCGTGCGCGGCAATGTTTCCCGGGGGCGCGACTGGTGTGCTGAACACGTGGGTTCAGTCCATCGGTTCGGCACATCGGTTCAGCCACCCCGAAAGGACATCGCGGTGAGCACGCACGCACAGACCGGCACCGGATCCGCTCCGGAGTCGCACGTCGCCCCCGCACACCGGGCGAGCTGGCGCGTCGACTGGCGGTGGTACGTCGCGGTGATCGCCGCGGTGCCCGCGGTGCTCATCGTGACCGCGACGGTCGTCGGCGGCGATGCACCGGTCATGTCCGCCGCCCACACCTTCCTGGTCAGCTCCGTCGTCGTGGCAGCGGTCCTGCTGATCACGACCAGGGGCCGGCTCGGTTACGAGCCGGGCCCGCCCCTGACACGGTGCTTTCATGACGCCTCGCCGGCGATGCCCGTTCCCCGCCGGTCCGGTCGGTCCTGCCGGTCCTGCTCCTGCTGTCGTGCCTGGAGCTTTCGCAGCAGTTCCCGCTTCTGGGTCTGCGGGCTCGGTCCGCCGCCGGTCCGGCCGTTCCGGTCGGCGCCGCGCAGGGCGTTGCGGCTGAGTGTCCGGCGGGTGCCGCCGACGCCCAGCATGTTTCCGGCTCCACCTCGGGTCATGACCTTCTCCTCTCGGTACGATACGTTGCGTCTCGCG
>NZ_BAABCQ010000032.1:0-54207 GCF_039539045.1 Streptomyces marokkonensis | reverse complement strand
AGAACGTTAGTGACTCTAACTCTTTGAAGGGAAGCGTCATGACCAGCATCGAAACGCTGATCCGCGACCTCGCTGACCGCACCGAACTGGCTGACCTGGTCTCCCGCCACAGCTTGTGGATCGACGAGGGCCTCTATGACCAGACCGACCGGCTCTTCGCCCCAGACGTCGTCGTCAAGTCGCTCCGTGGGGAGGCTCACGGCATCGAGGCGCTCATCGAACTCGTCCGCGCGCGCCATGACGACTACGCCCGCACCCTGCACAACAAGTCCAACCTCGTCATCGACATCGACGGCGAGACAGCCACGGTGCGGGCCCACGACATTGCCGTCTTCATCATTGATGACAAGACAGAGGCGATCGCAGCCGCGATCCACCATTACGGAGCGCGCCGCTCCGAGGACGGCTGGCGCTTCGACCGCCTCGAAATCACCCCAGTCACGCTGACTGAGGCCCTCGACCGGGCCCTTTAGGGCGAGACTGCAACAGGGTCACAGCGACTGCCGTATCAGAGTGAGTTGGACGTCGCTTCGTAACGGACGGCCAGCTTGTCGTAGCGGGTCGCGACGCCGCGGGCCTGCTTGAGCAGTCCGATCCGGCACTCGACCTTGTGTCTGGCCTTGTACTTCTCGCGGTCGAAGCCGGGCGGTCGGCCGCCCGCCGAGCCCCGACGGAGCCGGTGTCCGGCCTGGTCACGTTTCTCTGGGATTGTGTGCGGGAGCTGTCGCCGACGCAGGTACTCGCGGATCTCGCGAGAGGAGTAGGTCCGGCTCGGCCGCCAAGCCGTCCGCGGGCGTCCCGCCTGGACAATGAGCCCCCTTTTGCGAGCTCCGGCAGCGTGCTGGTGGGCCCGGCAGACCGTCGAGTCCACCGACACCTCCCACTCGATGTGCCCGGCCGCATCGGCCTTGACCTGCAACTTCTCCAGGATGCGGGCCCACGTCCCGTCGATCTGCCATCGCCGGAAGACCGAGTACGCGGTCTCCCACGGCCCATACCTCTGCGGTATGTCCCGCCACGGCGAGCCCGTCCGAGCTCGCCACCAGATCCCGTCGAAGACCTGCCACCGATCCCGCGGCTTGCGCCCCATCGCCGCCAACGGCGGCAACACCGACTCCAGACGCAGCCATCGGTCGTCCGTCAGATCTCCGCGAGCATCCCGAGATCGTTTCACGGCCTTGATCAACATCTCAAACACGGCCTAGGGGGATGGACGTGGGGAGGTGTTCGACGTCGACCTGGCGGCCGCGGTCCCGAAGTGCTCGGGTGAGCCGGGGCGCGTGAGTTGGAACCCTGGTCTCGTTTGTTGGAACCACTCGGTTCCACTGCCGCTGTCGATCTTCCGGGCGAGGTGATCAGCATGGTGGATGAGGTGATCGCCAAGGCCGCGTGGTGGGGCATCGGATCGGGGCGGGAGAGCTGGGCTCCTGCATCGCCGCGCCGGAGACGCAGGGTATGCATGGGTTCCTTGGGGTGGGCGACTTCGGTCGGTCGCGCACTCCGTTCCCGTAGGCGCGGGCGCTCGGGGCACGTACACTCGCCGTATGGGGCATACACATACGGCGGCGGAGGGCTCGGTCCGGGCCCCTCAACCGCTGGGTCCCGTCGCGCCCCGTGCGCGCTGCCGTGCGCTGCACGGTCACGGCTAGCAACTTTCCCGACGGGCCCGCGCATCCGGTTCTCCCGCCTCCCTCGTCCCGCCGTGCGCAGGCGCCCGCAGGCAGCACCTCCACGGCGGACCCGGCGCGCCGCGGCCTCCTCCTGAGCCTTTGCCGAAGGGTTCCGCGGGCTCCCGCACCGTGTATCCCTGAACCGCACATTCCCCCTCCCGCACTTCCCCCTGCGCCCGCGCCCCTGGCGTGCCGCCGGTGTCGCTTCCCGCGACCCGGCGGGTCGGCCGCATCCTGAGAGGACCCCTGTGAAGCTGAGCGAGTTGCTGGCCGGGCACGATCACGAACTGCTTCTGGGCGATCCGGGGACGAGAGTCACCGCGGGAGCATGCTTGGATGCCCACCGCGTCTCGCCGGGTTCGCTCTTCCTCGCGGTGCCCGGGCACCGCGAAGGCGGCCCCGAGGCCGTCGGTTCCGCGCTGGCGCGGGGCGCCGTCGCGGTGCTCGTCGAGGAGCCCCCGGCCGGTCTTCCCGCAGCGGTATGGCCGTCGGCACAAGGTGCCTGCGTCGTGCGGGTGGCCGACACCCGTAAGGCCGCAGCGCTGATCACCTCGCGCTACTACGGGGAGCCCGGCCGGTCGATGGACATGGTGGCCGTCACCGGCACCAACGGCAAGACGTCCGTCTCGTACATGGTGGAGTCCGTGCTGCGGATCGCCGAGGGCGGGAAGGTGGGTGTGATCGGGACGGGCGGGAACCGGATCGGGGACGAGCTGATCCCGATGCCGCGCTCGGTCCTGACCACTCCGGAGTCACCGGACTTCCAGTATCTGCTGGGGCACATGCGCGATCACGAGGTGGGCACCGTGGTCCTGGAGGCCACCTCGATGGGCCTGCTGAACCACCGGATCGACCACTCCTTCATCGACGTGGGCGTCTTCACCAACCTCACCCAGGACCACTTGGACGACCACGGCACGATGGAGCACTACCGGGACGCCAAACTCCGGCTTTTCGACGGACTCTGCCGGCGCGCGGTGGTCAACGCGGACGACCCGGTCGGCGCGCTGATTCCGGCGATGATGCCGGGTCTGGTCCGTACGTACGCCCTGGACGCCGAAGCCGACTACCGGGCGACCGACCTGGACATGGATGCCTTCGGCACGCGGTTCACGCTCCACCACGAGGGGCGCAAGTATCCGGCCGCGATCCCCGTGCCCGGCAGGTTCTCGGTTTCCAACGCCCTGGCCACCCTGGCCGCATGCCATCTGCTGGACCATGACTTGGCCGGTCTGGTGGCGGCGCTCGACCGGATGCCCCCGGTCCCCGGGCGGCTGGAACGGCTCGAGACCCCGCAGGGCGCTTCCGTGATCGTGGACTACGCGCACTCGCCCGACTCCTTGGACAAGGTACTCGCCGCCATCAGGGACTTCGCCGCTGCACGCGTCATCACGGTCTTCGGCTGCGGAGGAGACCGGGACGTCACCAAGCGGACCCAGATGGGCGAGATCGCCGGGTCCCACTCCGATCTGTGCGTGCTCACATCGGACAACCCTCGTGACGAGGACCCCGAGGCGATCATGGACCAGATCGCTCCGGGACTCACGGCCACCGGCACCCCCTTCGAGCGGATCGCCGACCGCCGCGACGCCATCGCCTTCGCCCTGTCCGCCGCCGGGCCGGCCGACATCGTGCTGGTCGCGGGGAAGGGCAGTGAGCCGTACCAGATCGTCGGCGACCAGCTGATCCCGTTCAGCGATATGGCGACGGTGCGCGAGCTGTCCGCCGTACGGGACTAACTAGTAGCGCTTCGTTACGTTGAGTGATCGCGGCTGATCACGGGCAGCTTCCCGGAATGAGGTTGGGCAAAGTGGAACGGCTCCGGGGCGAGTTTTCGGTCGTTGCCGATGTGTTCGGGTCGTTTCCGCGGCGGGATCACCGGCGGTGGGACGAGTGTCATCTGCGGGGCCTGATGCTCGACGGTCGGCGCAAGTCGATCCAGCCGATGGCCGAGCGTCTGCCGGACGGGAACATGCAGGCCCTGCAGCAGTTCGTGAACCAGTCGCCATGGGATCCGCTGCCGGTCAGGCAGCGGACCGCCGAGCGGCTGTCCGGAGTTGTCAGGCCCGAGGTGTGGGTGATCGACGATGTGTCGTTCCCCAAGTGCGGCAAGGCGTCGGTCGGGGTGGCCCGCCAGTACTGCGGAGCGGTCGGCAAACGGGCGAACTGCCAGGTCGCGGTCAGTGTCCATGCCGCCACCGACACGGCCTCGTGCCCGTTGGAGTGGCAGTTGTATCTGCCGCGTGAGTGGACGGACGAACCGGAGCAATGCCGCAGGGCAGGAGTCCCCGACGACGTGGTGCACCAGGAGAAGTGGCGTCTCGCGCTCGGTCTGCTGGACACACTCGCCCAGTGGCAGTTGAAGGCACCGGTCGTGGTCGCCGACGCCGGCTACTGCGTCAGCACCCCGTTCCGGCTCGGCCTCGAGGAGCGTGGGCTGTCCTATGTCCTGGCCCTGACCGGGAAGGAAGTCGCCCACCCGGAGGATGTTGAGCCGTACCAGCCTGCTTACGGCGGGCTGGGACCGCCCACCCTTCCCCGCTACCGCACCCCACCGCGAGCCGTCTGCGTCCTCGCAGCGGAGGCCGGTGCCGACCGGTTCACCGAGGTGACCTGGAGGCAGAGCAGCAAAGGCGCGATGACCTCACGCTTCGCGGTCCTGACGGCCCGGCCTGCGGGCAAGCAGTCCCTGGCCGCAGCGCAGGAAGCGGGCGGCGGCCGCAACCGGTGGGACGGCGTCCTGCCCGTCCAGACACTCCTGGTCGAATGGCCGGGCGGCCAGGACGCTCCGACGGACTACTGGATATCGAACCTGCCCGCCACCACACCGGCCGCTGACCTGGTGCGGTGGGCCAAGATGCGCTGGCGGATCGAGCACGACTACCGCGAGCTCAAGCACGGCCTCGGACTGGACCACTTCGAGGGCCGCACCTGGCGCGGCTGGCACCACCACGTCACCCTCGTCACCGCCGCCCAGGCATTCCTCACCCTCAGGCGGCTCGACCCAAAAGTCCGTTGCCAACCGCTCTTGCGGCCGACCGGGCCCAGCAGGGCACGGACGTAGTCGCGCATGCGGCGTCACAGGTCGGCGCGGCCGAAGCGGTGGCCGATGCGCAGGAAGAGGTCGTCGAGTTCACAGTCCCAGGTCGCGTCGGCAAGGTCGTCGATCACGCAGGGAGACTGCCCTCATCACAGCTCGGACAGTTCTCGATGCCACTCGTTGGAGGGGCGGTCCGGCAAGACCACCCCTGACATCACATCAGCCCACTACACTCCCCACGATGCCTCTGACCAGGCCAGATAGCGAACCGCTGCTGGAGTATTGGGCATCACGGTCCGGTACTCGAACAGCACGAAGGAACTGAGGGTCCCCACTCGGCGCCGCTACGAAGGAATTGGGCAACGTTCGTCCTGTCAGTAGTGCGCCTCAACGCCACATGAGGTCATGAAGGCGGTGTCGCCTTTTTGAAGACTTCGAGCACGGCCAGGTAGTTCTTGCCGCTGGAGCCCTCGGCGATCGCCTGCTCAGCGATCGCCTTCATGAGCCGCGGCTGTTCGGAGTGAATGCCCTGCTCCACACAAGTGCGGGTGATGTGCTCAAGCGCGTTGAGGTTCATCTCCATGGTGCCCACGTCGCCGGGATAGTTGCCCTTGTCCAGGTCGGGAGCCTGCTCGGTGAGGGTTGAGTCCACCACCGAGGGCATGAACCAGTTGAGCGCGAGATCGGCGAACGTGACCGCCGAGACGTTCGCCGACCCGACCAGCGCGGTGGCGTGCAGAAAGCCGTTCATGGTCGCGTACATCATGTCGAGCAGTGCCGCGTTGTACAGCACCGCCAGGCTCGGGTCGGAGCCGAGGTACCGGGGGTCGCCCATGCCCGCCAGCGTCGCCCGATGCTCGTCGAATACATCCTGTGAACCGCTATAGAGGAAGACGGAGTCGGGGTGCCCGACGAGCGGCGGCGGCACCATGATCGCGCCGTCCATATAAGCGGCGCCTCGCTCGGTTGCCCAGCCGACCGCAGCGTGTGCCTCATTCGGGGTACCGGAGTTGAGGTTTACCAATGCGCGGTCCTTCAAGGCGTCACCAGCGGTGTCGAGGACCGCGTACATGGTCTCGTAGTCCTTCAGGCACACGATCGTGACAGGGCTCGCGGACACCGCCTCGGCGACGGTCCCCGCGCGGTGGACGCCCTTGGTGACGAGGCTGTTGGCTTTCTCCGGGGTGCGGTTCCAGACGGTCGTGGGGTGGCCGTGTTCCAGAAGCGTCTCGGCGAGGGCGAGACCCATGGGACCGAGGCCGATGACGGTAACGGGTGCGTGCTGCGGGCTTGCTGATCGATGGCTCGTCATGCGGCATAGACTGCTTTCTCACATCGATGTGAGAGTCAACTGAACGTGGTGGTCGTCACATGCGCATGGGGGAGTTCTCCCGGCGGACCGGGGTCAGCCAACGCCTGCTGCGCTACTACGAGGAGCAGGGGCTGCTCAAGCCATCGCGGCGGCCAAGCGGATATCGCGAGTTCACGGAAGAGGACATAGCCACAGTGCGGGGCATCCGCATGCTGCTCGGCGCCGGTCTCAACACCGCCACCATCGCCGAACTGATGCCCTGCATGGTCGACGACGGGCAGACTCTGGCGCCGGCCTGTTCTGGCATGCTGCCCGACCTGAACCGGGAACGTGAACGCATCAACGAGGCCGTCGCCGGCCTGCTGGCCGCACGGGACACGCTGGACGCCGTCATCGCCGCCACGGCGCCGACCGGAGGCGACGATCCGGAAGCCTGCTCTGCGGCCGGTGCCGCAAAGCGGCCCGGCGACGCCACTGCGGTACCGCTCGGCATCAGGTCTGACCAGCGTCGGATCAGGCGACGTCGACCCTGATCACGACGGCGCGGAGGCGCCGGTCGTCGGCTGTGGCGGTTTCGCCGGGTGATGTGGAGGCGGAGCATGCTGCCCTGTTCCTTGTGGTCGGCGTGATCGGTGCGTCGAGGGCACCCACCAGCCGCACGGCCGCGCCCGGCGGTCCGCCGTGCGTGTCCGTCACCTCGATGCGCAGGCCCTCGATGCGCAGGCCCTCCGTGCGTAGCGGGAGGCGGAGTTCGAAGTCCCGGGCGGGTACCCGGCCGGGAGGGCATCGAGGCAACATCCAGGCGTCCGGTGCGCAGTTCGTGGACGGCTGCGACGCTCGCGGGTGCGGTCTCCAGGCTGCGCACGGCCGCGCGGGCCGGTTCGATCAGCGCCCTGCCCGCCTCCGTGAGTAGGGCACCGCCGGATCCGGACGGGGGCGGTTCTCGTGGCCAGGGCAGACAGCGTCCCCGGCGTCCGCCCCGCCCACCACAAGCCATGACCACCGACTTCACCGCGTCCTGTGACCGCTACCACCATTGAAACCCCAGATTAATTCATATTTAATGGCTGCGCTGCCGCTTCCGGCTACGTCCCCGGCCTGCCCCGGGCCTCAGGAAGGAACCATCGATGAGCACAGCCCCCGGCGCGCCGACGGTGCCGCGCAGCGCGCTGCCCTGGATGGAGCGCATAGGCATCCCCCGCCCCCTGATGTGGGGATACGTCGCGGTTCTGATCTTCATGATCGGCGACGGCGTGGAGTCCAACTACCTGGAGCCGTACCTCCGCGACAGCGGCTTCACCTCCTCCGGCGCGGGTCTCGTCATCAGCGTCTACGGCGCCTTCGTCGCCCTCGGCTCCTGGCTTTCCGGTGCCCTTTCCAACGTGTGGGGACCGCGCCGTGTGATGCGGATCGGCTCGGTGCTCTGGATCGTCTTCGAGGTCCTCTTCCTCACGGTGGCCCTCCCCAGCGAGAACCAGCTCCTCGTCTACGTCTTCTACGGCCTGCGCGGCATCGCCTATCCGCTGTTCGCCTACGCGTTCCTGCTGTGGATCCAGCTCACCGCCCGCAAGGAACTGCGCGGTTCCGCCGCGGGCTGGTTCTGGTTCGCCTACAGCGCGGGGCTGCCGACCATCGGCTCCGCCATCGCCGCCGTCAGCATCCCGCTGGTCGGCGCCTACTCCACCTTCTGGCTCTCCCTGGGGCTGGTCGCGGTGGGCGCGGCGATCGGCTCCTTCGCCGTCAAGGAGGCCCGCGGCACCCGGCCGATGGTCGACACCACGGCCCCGGACTTCTCCTTCCGAACGGAACTGCTGCGCGGTGTCAGCGTGCTCAAGCGCCACCCGCGCATCGGGATCGCCGCGGTGGTCCGGATGATCAACACCACCCCGTACTTCGGGTTCTTCGTCTTCCTGCCGTCGTTCTTCACCGACGACATGGGCATCAGCGAGTCCAAGTACCTCGCCCTGGTCACCTTCATGGGCGTCATCGGCATCCTCGCCGACCCGTTCTTCGGCCGGATCAGCGACCGGCTGGGCTGGCGCTCCACCATCGCCTGGGCCGGCGGCGTCGGTTGCGCGCTCGGCGTGGCTCTCGTCTACTGGGTGCCGCAGCTCGCACCCGGCAACTACGCCGTCGCCCTGCTGGCCACGGTCGTCTACGGCATCATGCTCGCCGGATACATCCCGCTGTCCGCGCTGCTGCCGTCCCTGGTGCCCGAAGAGGACAAGGGCAACGCCATGGGCATCTACAGCCTCGCCGCCGGACTCTCCACCTTCGTCGGGCCCCTGACGTACTCCGTCGTCGACCCGCTCGTCGGCCACACCGGCGTCGTCATCGTCTACATCGGCATGTACCTGGCGGGCGCCGTACTCACCTGGCGCTACCTGGACGTGCCCGAGGACCCGGGGTCGCACCGCACCGATGGTGCCATGCCGTCGGTCTCCCCCGCGCCGAAGAACCTCCAAGCGTCCTGACCGGCCGCGTCCTCTCCCCCACACCCAGTACCCGAAGCAACGAGGAACGACATGAGCACACCCTCCAGCACCGCCACCATGACCGGCGCCTTCCTGCCCGGTGATGGCACCGTCGACCTGCGCGAGACGCCCCGGCCCCGGGCCGGTCACGGCCAGGTCGTCCTGCGCACACGCGCCTCGGGTATCTGCGGCAGCGACATCCACTACATCTACAACGGCCACATCGGCGAGGGCGGCGCCCGCTACGACGACGTGGTGGCGGGGCACGAGCCGGCCGGCGAGGTCGTCGAAGTGGGCCCCGGCTGCAAGCGACTCAAGCCCAGCGACCGGGTCGCGGTCTACCACATCTCCGGCTGCGGCCAGTGCGACGAGTGCGCGCGCGGCTACTTCATCGGCTGCACCTCCGAGTCCCGCGCGGCCTACGGCTGGCAGCGCGACGGTGGCCACGCCCCGTATCTCCTCGCCGAGGAGAACACCTGTGTCCCGCTGCCCGAGCCGCTCACCTACGTCGACGGCGCCTTCATCGCCTGCGGCATCGGCACGGTCTACGAGGCACTCTCCCGGATCGCGCTGAGCGGGGCGGACCGACTGCTGGTCACCGGGCTCGGCCCGGTCGGCGCGGCGGCGGCCATGGTCGCCCGCGCCTTCGGCGTGCGTACCGTGTACGGCGCCGAGGTCGTCCCCGAACGGATGGAGTGGGCACGCTCGCTCGGGTTGTTCGACGAGGTGCTCGACTCCTCCGCCGAGCCGCTGGACCGGGTGCTGGAGCTGACCGGTGGCATGGGCGTCGAAGCGGCCGTGGACTGCTCCGGTCACCCTGCGGCCCGCTCCCTCGCCCTCAAGGCGCTGCGGGTGCGCGGCCGGCTCGCGCTCGTCGGCGAGGGCGGGCAGATGAATTTCGACGTCTCGGACGACGTCCTGCACAAGCAGGTGCTGATCTCCGGCTCCTGGGTCACCTCCGTGCAGGGCATGACACGGCTGGCCGAGCTGCTCGCCCGGCAGGAACTGCATCCTGAGCGGCTGGTCAGCGACCGCTTCCCGCTCACCGAGGCCCAGCGCGCCTACGAGGCGGCGGCGGGCCGCGCCGCGGGCAAGGTCTGCCTCGTCTTCGAGGACTGACCGCACGCGCCGCGTCATTCCTTTCCTTCCGTACGGCCCGGACGGCAGTGACTCCACCGCTGCCGTCCGGGCCCGTTCTTCAGAGGAGCACCTCCGTGAGCAGTACACCCGCACACCGAGCCGGAGAGGTCCGGGTCAGCGCCGTCCGGCGGGCGCGCGCCGGCCACGAGGTCGTGGAGGTGGACAACGGCCTGGTCCGGTTGGTGATCGCTCCCGCGTTGGGCGGCCGCGTCCTGTCGGCGGTCCGCGACGGCCGTGAGTTCCTCCACCGGAACCCGGACCTTCTGGACGACGCGCTCAACGCCCGGGACCCGCGGGCCGTCGGCCCGCACGACGGCCCGATGTCCGCCTGGCGCAACTGGGGCGGCGACAAGACCTGGCCGGCCCCGCAGGGCTGGTCGGGGCCCGGGGAGTGGGCGGGTCCCCCGGATCCCGTCCTGGACTCGGGCGCGTACACCTGCGAGGTGGATGTCGCGGCCGACGGTTCGCGCGCCGACATCACTCTCGACAGCGGCGACGATCCCCGTACCGGGCTCCGCCTGACCCGCCGGATCACGCTCGCGGCCGGCCGCTGCGACTTCGCGCTGCGGCTCAGCGCCCAGAACGTCTCGGCACGGACCGTTCGGTGGGCGCTGTGGAACGTCACCCAGTTGCCGGGCCACCCCGCCGAGCGGCCGGGTGACGGGGTGTGGCTGGGGACGACCGGGTCCGGCACGCCGGACACCGTGGACCTGGTAGCGGGCACCGGAAGGCCGCGCCTCGAGCGCCACGGCGACGTCCTCCACGTCCCCGCGCAGGACGTGGTCGGCAAGGTCGGCTTCCCCACTGCGGCAGGATGGATCGCCCACGTCGGCCCGGCCGGCACCTGGACCTACCACTTCCCCGTCGACCCCGCCGCCCCCTACACCGATGACGGTTCGCGGGCCGAGGTGTGGATGGAACACCCACTGGACGCGCCGCTGGAACACCTGGGGGGCCTGCGGCCTCGCCACCGGGTCGTGGAGTGCGAGGCGCTCGGCCCCTACCGCGAACTGGCACCCGGCGACACCGCCGCACTGGACGGCACCGTGTCCCTCGGTCCCCGGCTCGGCGCGGTGACCTCGGTCGGCAGGCACGCCTGGTGGAGCGAGCCGCTCACGTACACCGACGACGGGCAGGTGACCGGCGTGTGCGTACCGGCGGGCGCCGGCTCGGCGGCCCTGCTGCTACGGGACTCCACGGGCCGGGTGCTCCGGCGGCAACCACTCGGTGAGTGCGCAGCGGGTACGCCCCTGGTACTGGCCGTCCGAGTGCCGGCCGACCCGGACGCCGTACGCGTGGAGGTGTGCTGCGGGACGGACGTCCTGGGAGCGCTGGTCGTGGCCGGCTGACCCGCTCCGCTCGTACACGTGTGCCCGGGACCACGAGGGATGTGGTACCGGGCACACGTGTACGGGTACTGCGGTCAGGTCGCCATGGAGCGGTAGGCGGCCGTCGGCAGGCCGGGCACCTCCACCCGGGCCCGGAACACGGCCCCGTCCAGCGGCCCGGGCGCGGCGAGTCCCACCCGGGCCGTCGTGACGTACAGGGTGCGTCCGTCGTCTCCGCCGAGGCAAAGGCCCGCGGGCTGGGTCACGGGCAGGCTCAGTACGGTCGCCAGGGTGCCGTCGGGCAGGTAGCGGCGGACCTCGCCCGCGCCCCAGACCGCCGTCCACAGGGCGCCTTCGCCATCCACGGTCATACCGTCGGGGCTGCCCTCGGTGACCCGGGCGAACTCGTCGCCCTCGGTGAGACCGCCGTCGCTCGGGTCCACGGAGTAGCGCCGTACGAGACCACGCGCGCTGTCGGCGAGGTACATGGTGGTGCCGTCCCGGTCGAAGGCGGGACCGTTGGGGGTGGTGATGTCGTCCAGGGCCCGGGTGAGCGTGCCGTCGGGGTCGGTCCGGTACAGGGAGCCGGCGCCGGGTGTTCCGTCGTAGGACATGCTTCCCGCCCAGAAGCGGCCGTGCGGGTCGGCGCAGCCGTCGTTCATGCGCATCGCCGTCGGCGCGTCCTGCTCGGGGTCGGCCAGCCACTCGGGGCCCGTGCCCGGGGTGAGCAGGCAGATCCCGGTGCCGGCCGCCGCGATCCAGGTGCCGGGCCGGCCGGTGACCGGGGCGACTGCGCCGAGCGGCACGTCCAAGTGGGCAAGGACGCGCAGCGGGGCGGCGCCGTCCCCGTCGGGGGTGAGCAGGCGGCCGGTGAGGATGTCGACGCAGAGGAGCCGGCCGTCGGCCCAGCGGATGCCCTCGCCGAGTTCCAGGCGGTCCGGTGCGCCCAGAGGCGACAGATCGGTCATGGTGAGGCGCTCCCGGTGATCGTGGACGGGTCAGCGGATCGTGGCGCCCGGGGCTGCGGTGAGCAGACCCAGTTCGTCACGGCGGGGCAGGCCCTCCCAGTCGCCGTCCGAGGCGACGGCGAACGCGCCGAGGGTGTTGGCGCGGTCGAGGCGTCCGTCCGGAGACAGTCCGTCGAGCAGTCCCGAGAGGTAGCCGGCGCAGAACGCGTCGCCCGCTCCCACCGTGTCCCGTACGGGCACCCGCAGGGCGGGGACCGTGTGCCGGTAGCCGGCCCGGTCACGGAAAGCGGCTCCCTCTCCCCCGCGCTTGACTACCACCTCCCGCACCCCGGTTGCCAGCAGCGCGTCGACGGCGGCTTCCTCTCCCCGCGGCGGCTCGGCGAAGGCGCCGGTGACGACGGGGAGTTCGTCGTCGGAGGCGATCAGGACGGTGACGTGCTCCAGCAGCGGCAGCAGTGCCTCTCCCGCGTCCTCGGCACTCCACAGGCGCTGCCGGTGGTTGACGTCCAGGGCGACGGTCCAGCCGTGGGCGTGCGCGTGGGCGGCGGCCTCGTGCACCGCCTCCAGCGGGCCGGGGCCGAGGGCGCAGGTGATGCCTGTCAGATGCAGGACGCGGGCGCCGGTGCGTAGAGCGGGTGCGAGGTCGGCCGGGGTGAGCAAGGAGGCGGCGGAGTGGCGGCGCCAGTAGTGGACGCGGACCAGGTCGGCGACGCGTCGCTCGCGGAGCATGCCGCCGGTGGGGGCCTCGGGGCGGACGCCGGCGGGGGAGGTGTCCACGCCTTCGCCACGCAGCGTGCGCAGGATCAGCCGGCCGGGTTCGTCGCCGCCGACCAGGCCCGCCCAGGCGGCCCGGTGGCCCAACCGGGCCAGGCCGATGGCCACGTTGGACTCGGCACCGGCGATGGTGGTGCGGGCCTCGGCGCCGATGGCGAGCGGCCCGGGCAGTTGCGCGGCGAGCATGGTCTCGCCGAACGTCAGGACGTCGGCGGCTGCCTGTCCGGTGTGCGGACCGGTACTCATGCCCGCCCCCGCGTGGTGTCACCGGCGCAGAGCGCGACGAAGCGGCGGGCGCGTTCGCGCAGGGCCTCCAGATCGCCGCCGCGCGCGGCGTCGCCCACCAGTGGGGAGCCGACGCCGACCGCGACGGCGCCGTGCGCGAGGTATTGCTCGGCGCCGGTCAGGTCCACCCCGCCGACCGGTACGAAGGGCAGGTCCGGGAAGGGGTCGCGGAGCGCCTTGAGGTAGGAGGGGCCGCCGAGCGAGGCGGGGAACAGCTTGACGGCGTCGGCTCCGGCGCGCCGGGCGGCGACGGCCTCGGTCGGGGTGAGCGCGCCGGCCAGCACCGGCAGTCCGACGCGGACCGAGGCGGCCAGGGACTCCGTGAGCGCGGGAGTCACGATCCAGCTCGCGCCGGCCTCCCGGGCGCGGGCGACGTCGTCCTCGGTCAGCACGGTGCCCGCTCCGACGAAGGCCGAGGGGCCGGCCTCGGCGACGGCCCGGCGGATGACACCGAGGGCGTCGGCCGTGTTGAGGGAGACCTCGACGAGGGACACGCCCTCGTCGAGCAGGGTCAGGACGGTGCGCAGCGCGGCGTCGGCGTCAGGGCCGCGCACGATGGCGGCCAGCCGGGTGCGCCGCAGCACGGCGGAGAAGCTGTCGGTGGCGCGGGGCTGCGGGGCGTTCATGGTCACGTCCAGGAAGGTCGGGGTCGGGCGGGGGTCACCGGGCGGGGTCACCATTCGGCGAAGGAGCCGTCGGTGTGCCGCCACAGCGGGTTGTGCCAGTCCGCGACGGTGTTGTCGGCGGCGCGGACCGCCTTCTCGTCCACCTCGATACCGAGGCCGGGGACGGCGGTGCGCAGCAGGTGGCCGTCGTGGAACCGCAGCGGCGTGGTGTCGATCAGGTAGTCCAGCGGACCGGCGCCCACGTTGTAGTGGATGCCTATGCTCTGCTCCTGGATGAGGAAGTTCGGGGTGCCGAAGGCGACCTGGAGGCTGGCGGCGAGCGAGACGGGTCCCAGCGGGCAGTGCGGGGCCAGCAGTACGTCGAAGGTCTCGGCAAGCGCGGCGATCCGACGGACCTCGGAGATGCCGCCGGCATGAGAGAGGTCGGGCTGGAGGACGGCCACCCCAGCGGTGAGAGCGGGCAGAACGTCGGTCCGCGAGTAGAGGCGCTCGCCGAGGGCCAGCGGTACGGGGGACGACGCGGTCAGGTCCCGCAACCGGTGGGTGTACTCGGGGAGTACGGGTTCCTCGACGAACAGCGGGTTGTACGGGGCCAGGTGCGGCAGCAGCTTGGCGGCGTTGGCGAGGGTGAACCGGCCGTGGAAGTCGACGGCGAAGTCCCGGTCGTCGCCGAGGGCCTCGCGGGCGGCCGCCGCACGGGAGACGATCTCGTCGATGTCTCGGACGGTCGCCAGCCGGTTCATCCGGCCTCCGGCGTTCATCTTGACGGCGGTGAAACCGGCTTCCACCTGCTCCCGGACGGCTTCGGCGATCTGGCCGGGCTCGTCGCCGCCGACCCAGGTGTAGGCCCGGACCCGGTCGCGCACGGGGCCGCCGAGCAACTGGTACACGGGGGCGCCGTACACCTTGCCGGCGATGTCCCACAGCGCCTGGTCGAGTCCGGCGACCGCGCTGGAGAGAACGGGGCCGCCGCGGTAGAACGACCCCTTGGTCATGGTCTGCCAGTGGTCCTCGATACGCAACGGGTCCTGGCCGACGAGGAGTTCGGACAGCTCTTGCACGGCGGTGCGTACCGTGGCCGCACGGCCCTCGACCATGGGCTCGCCCCAGCCGACGACGCCGTCGTCCGTCTCGACACGGCACAGCAGCCAGCGCGGCGGCACGGCGAACGTCTCGACGCGGGTGATCTTCATGCTTCTCCTTTGTGCGGCCGGGTGCCGTCGGCCGGTCGGGATACCGGACACGGGCGTCCTCCGCGGGGGGCAGGCACGGTTCAGGCAGAGGTCTTGTAGGCGCTCCAGCCGCCATCGACGACCAGCGAGGCGCCGGTGACGAAAGAGGCGTCGTCACTCAGCAGAAAAGCCGTGGCCCCGGCGATCTCTTCGGGACGGCCGAGCCGTGCGGCGACGGTCTGCCCAGCGCTGCGCTGCCGGTCCTCCTCGCCGATGCCGTCCCAGGCGCGCGTGAGCACGGGCCCGGGCAGCAGCGCGTTGACCCGTACGTCGGGCCCGTACTCGACGGCCAACTGGCGGGCCAGTCCGGTGAGTCCGGCTTTGGCGGAGGCATAGGCGGGGCGGCCGGGCAGTCCGACGAGGGCGTGGACCGAGGAGACGAGGACGGCGCTGCCACGGGTGGCGCGCAAGTCGTCCAGGCAGGCACGAAAGCCGAGGAAAGCTCCGGTCAGCGTTACTCCGAGCTGCTGGTTCCACTGGTCGAGCGTGGTGTCGTGGGCGGGCGCCACACGCACGGAATAGGCGTTGGAGACGAGAGCCGAGACGGGGCCGTAGGCGCCGCGAACGGCGTCCAACGCCGCGGCCCAGGACCCTTCGTCGCTCACGTCGGTCGGGTGGAACATCGCCTCCCCGCCGGCGTCCCGGATGGCGCGGGCCGTGCGCTCCCCTTCCGACGCGTCGATGTCGGCGACGAGAACGCGGGCCCCCTCGTCGGCGAGCCGTCGGGCTACGGCCGCACCGATCCCCCCGGCCGCGCCCGTGACCACGGCGACGCGCCCGTCAAAACGGGGCCAGGCCCCGGAAGGCTGCGGATACATGGACGGCATGGGCGGCTCCGAAGGCTGCGGCGCGGACGGGACGGTTGTGGTCGGCGGTCATGGCCGCCTCCCCAAGGATATTAAATATGAATTATTGAGTGAGGCCAAGATGCCTCAGCGAGGCACCGATCACAATGGAGGAACGCGCCGCCCCGGCGTACCGGCGGCGGCGCGTCGAACCGGCGCCGAATCAGCGGGCCCGGGCGGGGCTGCCACCTGCGGCGCCGACCGCCCGCCCAGCGAGCTGATCCAAGTCTTCGACCGCCTTCGCCAGGAGATCGAGCATGGCGAGTTCGGCTCGGGCGGCGTCACCGTCGCGCACGGCATCGAGGACGGCACGGTGGCTGGGCACGGGATCGTCGACGGACTCATGGGCGTGAACGAGACGGTCCCGCTCCCGCAGGCCCGGTTCGAGCAGCATGTCCATGCGTGCCAGCATCTCGTTGCCGGTGGCCACGAGAAGCGCGCGATGGAAGGCCGCGTCGGCCTCGGCCGCGTCGGACGAGTCCGTTCGAGCCCGCCCCATGAGGCCGAGTGCCGCCTCCAAGGCGTCGAGGTCGGCGGCGGTCCTGTGCAGGGCGGCACGGTGGGCAGCAGCGGGCTCGATTATGGACCGGACATCGGCGAGGTCTCGCATCAGATCCTCGCCGGCGCCACCTTCGACGCGCCAACGGATGACATCCGCGTCGAGCAGGTTCCAGTCCTTGCGCGCCCTGACGAACGTGCCCCGCTTCTGCCGTGCGTCGACGAGCCCCTTGCCGGCAAGGACCTTCAGCGACTCCCGCATCACGGTCAGACTGACATCGAGCTCCTCCCCCAGCGCCCGCACATCCAGCGTGGTGCCCTCCGGTACGGCGCCGCCCACGATGCGCGCTCCGAGCGACTGGACCACCTGTCCGTGCACGCCGCGAGTACTGTAGGCCGCCATGTCGCCATCTCCTTGACATCGGGCGCACCCGAGGCGCGCGGGGTTGGCGCCGCAGGCGCGATCGCGGGCCCATGATAGCGCCACACATTAATTATTAATACATGACAGGCCCGTGAAGGCGCGAGTGAAGTGCGGCCCGGTCCAACCGGTGGCGGTGGCCACCTCCCGCGCGATGTCGACGACGAGCCGCCCGTCCGTCGCCTTCGCGGGCGGTGGCATCGGAGGCGGTGAGCAGGACTCGTGTGATCCCCGCCCCCGCCCCCATGGCGCGCTGGAACATGCCCGTCGCCTCCGGCAGCACGCTCATGGTGTTCGTATAGATCAGGCGTCGGTAGCCGCGTTGGGCGAAGTTCGCCCACACGGCAGTCAGATTGCTCTCGGTGATCTCCGCGCGGTGGGGGTCTCCCTCCGGAGCCGGATGGACCTGGCCCATGAAGTCGCCCGTCGATGATCGCGTGAGCGACCGCCTCGGAGCGCAGCAGCGCCGAAACCTCCCATCCCACCGTCGTCTTGCCGACACCGGCTCGTCCTCCGATGAGCAGTACTTCCGTGTGATCCATGGGAGCAGCGTGTCAGCGGCGGCCACCTCACGCGATCCGATATCGATCCGGTCACCGGCCCCGGCCATACGGTCTTCCGCCATACGATCTCCGGTCAGCGATCCGGCCCTGCCGGGCCTGTTCGTCAGTCCTTGCCGATGACGATCACCTCGTCCTCGGCCGTCCACCGGCGTCGCTCGCCCTTGGGTGGATTGATGCGCACGCCGCCGGAACCCGTCTGTGCAAGTGCGCGGCTTCGGTAACCGATGGCGCATTCACCCCGACGACGTGCCGCGGCCACCACTGTGGCGAAGGCCGTATCGCTGCCTGGCAGCACGTAGTCAGTGGCCGGCCGCAGGCGGACCCCGGTGCCGTCGGCGGAGAACAGTTCCTCGAACACCGCCGCCAAGTGCCGGTTCTGGGAGATCTGCGTCATGAGCAGGCCAATGAGCTTGCCGCTGATGATCACGTCGGCTCCGGGGCTGATGGGGGCCAGCGCCCGGTTCCGGTCGTCGGTCAGTTCGGTGACCACCGGCAGTTCCCGCCCGGTGGTTTCCTCCAGTTGACGCAGGAGCAGCAGGGTGACGAGCGTACGGTTGTCGGGTTCGTCCGTCGGCTGTCCGGGGGCGGGGTCACGGCCGAGCACGATCACGCTGTCGTAGGAGTGAACGTCCAGGCGTCGCAGGGTCTCGGGACGGGTGATGTCCCCGTGGCGCAGTGTCAGGCTCAGACCGGTCCCGCCGCACTCGTCGGCGTCGCTCACCTGACTGATCGTCGCCTCTCCGGGTTCCGCCACCACGTCGACGACTGATCCGGGCCGGGCCCGGCGGCGCAGCTGGTCGACCATGAGCGGTGCTCGGCGGTTCCAGCCCAGCAGGAGGACCCGCTCCGCGCGGGCGGGCGTCGCGGGGCCGGATGCCATGGCCGCCTCCTCGGCCAACTCTTCGCAGTCGTCCAGCCAGACCGTGTCGTCGTCGTGGGAAACGACGACGAGCAGGTCGTCGGGAACGATGGGTGTCTCCGGCGGCGGGTTGAGCAGGGGACTGTCTCCTCGCACCAGTCCGACGACACTCGACGTCGAGTAGGACAGCAGCGCGTCGCCGAACGGGCGGCCGATCAGGGCCGGCTCGGTGATCAGGTAGAACTCGTCGCCGGCGAAGTCGAGCAGTTCCTGGTGGACGAGGGAGATCCCGGGGCGGCGGGCGGCCTGGACGATCAGCCGGGCGGTGATGGTGTCGCTCTCCAGGACGACGCCGCCCGGCCCGGCGGCGAGCCGCGCGGCCAGGCGGTACCGGTCGTCGCGGAGGGCGGCGACGACGGGCGGACGGGTTCCCTCTCCGACCAGAGCCGCCCTGAGCGCCAGCAGCGTCTTGACCACCTCGGCGTCGGCGTCCGGCTCGTCGTGCGGCAGGATCAGCACGACACCCGCCGTGGCCGGACTGGTCAGAGGGAGCACTGCCGGGTCGGTGGTGGGGCCGCTGCGGCAGATCAGCCGAGTACGGCCGAAGGAGCCCACCTTCGTGCTCAGTGCCTCCTCCATGACGGTCTTGTCCCGGTCGGCCAGCACCACCACCGCCGCACGCCGCTGGTTGGCGTTGGCGGCCACCAGCTCGCTCACCACCGTGAAGACCTGTTCCGACCACCCCAGGACCACGGCATGCCCCTGTTCGAGCACGGTGGAACGGCCCCGCCGCAGCGCGTTGAGTCGCTCCGTGAGCGCCGTCGTGATCAGGCCGACGAGCGTCGAGACGTACAGCAGGGTGACCAGTGCGAGCAACACCGACGTCAGCGCCCGCAGCGGCGTACCCGTCGCACCGCCCAGCCGCAGTGTCTCCCCGGTGAGGTGCCATACCTCCGCCAACCGGTCCCTCAGGGACGCCGGTGCGTCGGGGTCGGTCCACACCACCACCGCGCTGGCCGGGACGACGACGGCCAGGCACAGAAGTGCCATCCAGCCGACCAGAGCCGCAGCGCCGCGGGCCAGCGTGCTGTCGAACCAGTAACGGGCTCTGTCCTTGAACAGCGTGTGCCGCTGCGCCACCCTTCCCCCTCCATCGCCTCGCACTCTCGCGAGGGCGCGTCGGCGCCACGTACGCGGTGCGCCGCGCAGGCCCGCCGGGGAGCACGGATGTGGATACGCACGTCGCAGTCTGGAGGATCGATCACAAGGGCAGACGGAGATCCCTCAGCGTTCATCCTTTCGGGTTTCCCGGGCCGTTCCCCTCACGGTCCGACGGCATGGCGTGGCGACGGCGGGCGGCCGCCGTAGGCCCGGGCCGCCCAGCTCTGCAGGTGGGGGGCCTGCGCCAGGAGGTGCCGGTAGACGCGCACGGCGTGGTGGTGCAGTGCCTCGGCCACCGCCGGCTCCACGGCCTCCCGGCGCCAGACAAGCAGGTGGCGCTGCCAGAGGGGGTCCCCGGCCAGCGGTTTGACCAGGACGCCGTCGATGGGCCGGATGGTCGGCTGCACGACAGCCACCCCGAGGCCCATGGCGATCATCGCCTGGAGTTGTTCGAGGATGTGGAACTCATGCGTGCTCTCTGGGACGAAGCCCGCCGCGTCGCACGCGTCGAGGAAGGCGGCGGGCCACCCCACTCCGTCGTCGGAGGAGACGAACCAGGTGTCCTCGGACAGTTCCTCCAGGGGGACCTCCACGCGGTGTGCCAGGGGATGGCCGGAGTGCATGGCCACGAAGACCGGAACGGTGTTGATGGCGCGGTGCGCCAGGGCGGCGGAGTGGCGCAGGGGCAGGCCGGGATAGTCCATGCCGAGTGCCGCGTCGAGTTCACCGGCCTCCAGGAGCCTGAGGAGCTCGCCGGTGGCGTACACACTGCAGACGGAGACCGTGAGGTCCGGGCACCCTTCGCGCAGGTTGCCCAGCAGGTCGGGCAGCACGGGGGTGTTGGTGACTCCCAGCCGCAAAGTGCGGCCTCCCGCTCCGGGCGAGCCGTTGCCGTGCCGTCGGCCGAGCGCCTCGGCCCGGGACAGTATGTCCCGTGCCCGGCTGACGACCTCGACGCCGTACGCGGTCAGTTCCACGCCCGTGTTGCCGCGCACGAACAGCCCCTCGCCGAGCAACCGCTCGATGCGGCGCAGCTGGGTACTCAGCGCGGGCTGCGTGAAGCCGAGTACGGCAGCGGCCCGTCCGACACTGCCGGAGTCCGCGATCGCGCACAGGACCCGCAGATGACGCAGCTCAAGTTCCACAGCACACCTCGACGCTCGGGAAGCCCGACCATTATGCGACGGGCGGACGGACGCGTGGACGCGGCGCCCCGCCTCTGCGTCCGTGCACTGCGGTCCGGTGTCCCAGGGGCTGCGTGGCGGGTCGGGGTTATGCCTCGTCCGCCCCTTCTCTTATGGCCGGACCCGTTGTCGGAGCGGATCCGGTCGTGGAAATCTCCATGTCGCGCGCTCACTCCCCTGGAGCGCGGACCTCGTCACCGGCCGCTGTGCCCGCCGACGGCAGTGCGGGGACATCATCTTCCGAGGAGACGCACCATGCCCTCCCCCCAGCTCCGCTTCACCCTCGAGGCAACCGCGGCCGCGGTCCGCGGCGCCCGCCACCGTGTCTCGGCGGCCGTGGTCTCGCTGGGGGTGCCCATGGACGAGGGCCTGCTCTTCCGTGTGGAAGTGGTGGCCTCGGAACTGCTCACCAACGGGCTGCGGCACGCCGGCGGGCCCCTGACCGTCGAGGTGTCGTGGGATCAGGGCCTGCTCGTCGTCGCGGTGCTCGACGGCAGCCCGGTGCTGCCGGGCCGCCGCGAGGCGGACGGCGACCGTGAAGGGGGCCGTGGTCTCGCCCTCGTCGACGGACTCTGCCTGCTCCACGGTGCCGAGCGCACCGCCGGCGGCAAGCGCTGCTGGGCCGTCGTACCGGTCCCCGCGGCGGTCGGACGCAGTCCCGAGGCGATGTGCGAGGGCGGTCGCGACGTCGGTGATCCGGAGCGCTCCGGACTCTGGTCGATCACTCCCGGCGGAGTCGAACTGCTGATGAGACTGCTTCCGGCGACGTACGCCCTGGAGCCGTGACGCGCCTCGTCCGGACGGTGCCCGGCGCCGTCGGGCATCCACGTACACGAACATGGAGGTGATCCGGTGATGGAACAGCACAACGGCCCGCCCGGGCCGGACGGTCGCGACGGTGGGGCTCCCGCCCCGGCGCGCGATCCCTTCCGCGGCGGGTGGGCGGACACTGGCATGAGACCGCCGCCACTGTCGGGGGCGGCGTGGGCGGCCAAGCGGCGCTCCGCGGTGTCCGAGCGGTTCCCCGGCGAGCGGATCGTCGTGCCGTCGGGCGGGCTGAAGGTCCGCAGCAACGACTTCGACCACGCCTTCCGCCCCCACTCGGCGTTCGTCCATCTCACCGGCGAGCAGGGCACACAGGCGGTCCCGGACAGCGTTCTCGTCTTCGAGCCCACCGGCAGCGGGCACGCGGTCACGCTGTTCACGCGGCCGCGATCGCCGCGTGACGGCGGGCCGCACGGCGCGGAGTTCCACAGCGACCGGCGGTACGGCGAGTTCTGGGTGGGACGGCGGCGGACACTGACCGAGACGGCGGACGCTCTCGGCCTCGAGGTCGCCGCCCGCGACGGCCTGGAGCGGGCCCTCGCGCACCGTGTCCCGACCCGGGTGGTGCGCGGGCAGGACTCCCTGGTCGACACACTGGTGCCGTCCAGCGGTCCGGCGGAGGCGGAACTGGCGAGCTTCCTGGCGGAGTCGCGGCTGGTCAAGGACGAGTGGGAGGTCGAGCAACTCCGTGCCGCCGTGGGCAGTACGGTCGCCGGGTTCCACGACGTCGTGGGCGATCTGCCCTGCGCCACCCGCCTGGCGCGGGGTGAGCGCTGGATCGAGGGCACCTTCAACCGGCGCGCCCGGCTGGACGGTCACGGCCTGGGTTTCGAGACCATCGCGGCGGCCGGGACGCATGCCTGCGTTCTGCACTGGATGCGCAACGACGGCCCGGTGCGGGACGGTGATCTGCTGCTGCTCGACGCCGGCGTCGAGGCGGACTCCTTCCACACGGGCGACGTCACCCGGACGCTGCCGGTCGGCGGCCGCTTCACCGATGCCCAACGGCGCGTGTACGACCTCGTGTTCGCGGCCCAGTCGGCCGGCATCGCCGCGCTGCGGCCCGGCGTCCCGTACGGAGAGTTCCACGAGGCCGCGATGCGTGTCATCGCCGAAGGGCTCGACGGCTGGGGTCTGCGACCGCCCGGCGGTACGACGTCGACCCCCGTGTCCGAGCGGTACCGCAGGTACACGGTGTGCGGCTCGGGCCATATGCTCGGCCTGGACTGCCACGACTGTACCGGCGCCCGCGACGAGACCTACCAGGGCGGGAGGCTGGAGGCCGGTCATGTCCTCACCGTCGAACCCGGTCTGTACTTCCAGCCCGACGATCTGACGGTGCCCGAGGAACTGCGCGGTATCGGCGTGCGGATCGAGGACGACTTCGTCGTCACGGCCGACGGGGCGGTGTGTCTGTCCTCGGGTCTGCCGCGCGGTGCCGACGAGGTGGAGGAGTGGGTGGCGTCGTCCCGGTGAGCGCGGAGGCGAGCAGAGGTCTCCGGGGTCGAGCCCAGGACCGAGCCTGAACAACGTGACATTGTATGGTGGGAGGTGATCGGACCGAGGGCTCGGAGGAGCGCAGATGGCTCATCTCACATCACAGACGATCTCGGTCCAGACACACCTGCGCGACCAGGTGGCCGACGCGCTCCGGGCCGCGCTCATCGCCGGCGAACTGCGTCCGGGTGTCGTCTACTCCGCTCCCGCCCTGGCGGCCGAGCTGGGTGTCTCCGCCACTCCGGTCCGGGAGGCCATGCTCGATCTGGCCCGGGAGGGTCTGGTCGAGGCGGTCCGCAACAAGGGGTTCCGCATCACCGAGATGACGGACCAGGACCTCGACGAGTTCACGGAGATCCGTACGCTCATCGAGGTTCCCATCGTGGGCCGGGTCGCCGGGACGGCGTCCGCGGAGCAGTTGGAGGCGCTGCGCCCGCTCGCGCGGGAGATCGTGACGGCGGCCCGGAAGCAGGACATCCTCAGGTACCTGGAAGCCGATCACCGGTTCCATCTCGAACTGCTGTCACTCGCCGGGAACCAGCACCTCGTCGAGGTGGTGGCCGACCTGCGCAAGCGGTCGCGACTGTACGGGCTCGGCCATCTCAACGAGTCCGGGCACCTGGTGGCCTCCGCTCAGGAGCACGTCGAGCTCCTCGACCTGATGGTGGCCGGCCGGGCGCGGGAGGCCGAGGACTGCATGCGCCGCCACCTCGCGCACATCCGCACTCTGTGGGCGGACGGATCGGCGGACGGATCCGCCACCGGGTCCGCGGGCGGATCGGCCGGCACCGAGGGCGGCGAGCAGTCGCTTCGGACCGGCAAGCGGTAGGTCCCGCGCACCTCGCCGGGCGGCGAACGGGCGCGGCCCGTCCCTTCCCGCCCTGTCGTGTCCGACAAGGACACCGCAACATCACGACACTGCCGAACCAGGCCCGTTCACCGTTCCCCGTGCACCGGTCGTCGGCGATGCGGTAACCGCTCGTTCGGTCGGACGGCTTCCCTGAAACATGCCAACTGTGCAATGGTACATGTCACAGATTAGTCGTGGGCATGCCAAGCAAGCACTCTGCCGGCGTTCCGTTCAGCCGAAGGCGCGGCCCTCTCCCCCGACTCGAGACCCCGTCAGTTCATCCCATCGATCACGCGGTCGCGTGACCCGATCCCCTCATGGGAGGCACCAGTGAGAACCACCCTCGTCCGGCGATGTCTGGGTGCGGTACTGCCCCTGACCCTCGCCTGGGCACTGGGCGCGAGCCTGCTCGCCCACCCGGCCGATGCCCGAGCCGGCACCGCCGAGCCTTCCGCGTCCACCGCGTCCCGAGGTGAGCGGCACTCCGGTGCCGCGCCCGTGGCGCAGACCGCCACCGCCGACGGCGCGCATGTCGGTGAGGGGCGCCTGGAGGCGTCCCTCATACCGCCGTTGGCGGCGGGCAAGGACGTGCTCAAGCAGCCCTACGGCAGGACGGCGGCGCCACCGCCCCGGCCCTCCGCGTCGAAGGACGCCACCGCCGACCGCGGCCGGAGCGCGAAGGAGTCCGCCGCCGCCTGCGACACGTCCGACTTCACCGGCCGTACCGGCGGCGAACTGGTGCGGCAGATCAAGGCGTCCACGGCCGACTGCGTCAACACCCTGTTCAGCCTGACCGGAAGCGACGCCCACGGCGCCTTCCGGGAGGCCCAGATGGTCTCCGTCGCGGGAGCGGTGCGCGACGGGTCGGCGTCCTACCCCGGTGATGCCAGTACCGGCATGCCCCAGCTCGTGCTGTACCTGCGGGCCGGCTACTACGTGCACTATTACAACCCGGACGCCGTCGGCGCCTACGGCGACACCCTGCGGACCGCGATCCGCTCGGGCCTGGACGCGTTCTTCGCCGCCGCCCACTCGCACGACGTCACGGACGCCAACGGCGAGACCCTCGCCGAGGCCGTCACCCTCATCGACAGCGCCGAGGAGAACGCCCGCTACATCCCCGTACTGAAGCGGCTGCTGGCGGAGTACGACTCGTCGTGGAACGCCTCCTGGTGGATGCTCAACGCGGTCAACAACGTGTACACGGTCACCTTCCGCGGTCATCAGGTGCCCGCGTTCGTCGCCGCCGTGGAGTCCGACCCCGGCCTGATCGACGCGCTGTACGGCTTCGCCTCCCGCCACCTCGCGCTGCTCGGGACCGACCAGTCCTACCTCACGTCGAACGCCGGACGTGAACTCGGCCGGTTCCTCCAGCACCCGGCCCTGCTCTCCAAGGTCCGTCCTCTCGCGGCCGGACTGCTGAACTCGTCCTCGATCAAGGGAGCCGGCGCCCCGCTCTGGGTCGGCGTCGCCGAGATGGCCGACTACTACGACCGGGCCAACTGCGCCTACTACGGCACCTGCGACCTGCAGGACCAACTGGCCGAGGCCGTACTGCCGGTGACGTACGCGTGCGGTTCCGGCATCACCATCAGGGCGCAGCAGATGACGTCGGCCGAGCTGTCGTCCAGCTGTGGCAGCATGCGCGAGCAGGACGCCTACTTCCACGGCCTCGTCCGGGACAGCGGCCCGGTCGCGGACGACCGCAACGACACCATCGAGGTCGTCGTCTTCGACTCCGGCACCGACTACCAGACCTACGCCGGCGCTCTGTACGGAATCGACACCAACAACGGCGGGATGTACCTCGAAGGCGACCCGGCGGCCGTCGGCAACCAGCCCCGCTTCATCGCATACGAGGCCGAGTGGCTGCGTCCGGACTTCCAGATCTGGAACCTGAACCACGAGTACACCCACTACCTCGACGGCCGGTTCGACATGTACGGCGACTTCGACACCAATGTCAGCACCCCGACCATCTGGTGGATCGAGGGCTTCGCCGAGTACGTCTCCTACTCCTACCGCGGTCTCGCCTACGACGAGGCGATGACCGAGGCGGGCCGCGGCACCTACTCCCTGAGCGCCTTGTTCGACACCACTTACAGTCACGACACGACCCGTGTGTACCGCTGGGGCTACCTCGCCGTCCGGTACATGCTGGAGAAGCACCCCGCCGACATGCGGACGGTGCTCGGCCACTACCGCTCCGGCGACTGGAACGCCGCGCGCACCTATCTGACCCGCACCATCGGCAGCCGCTACGACACCGACTGGTCTGCCTGGCTGGCCGACTGCGCGGCAGGTGACTGCGCCGGTGGCACCAACCCGCCCGGCAACAAGGCCCCGACCGCGGCGTTCGACGCGACGGTGCAGGGCATGAAGGCCACGTTCGCCGACCGTTCCACCGACGCCGACGGCACCGTCGTCTCCCGGTCGTGGGACTTCGGCGACGGCACCACCTCCACCGCCACCAGCCCCGCCAAGACGTACGGGACGGCGGGTACGTACAGCGTCCGGCTCACGGTCACCGACGACAGGGGCGCGACCGGCGCGGTCACCAAGTCCGTCACGGTGGGCTCCGACGGCGGCGCCGTGACCGAGTGCGCCGACCAGGACGCCAGGGTCCTGGGCCGCGACTGCCGGCGGAGCGACCGGTCCGCGGGCGCCGGCGACAACGACTACCTGTACCTCTATCTGCCGTCCGGCGTGGACCGGTTGACGATCACCACGTCAGGCGGGACCGGTGACGCCGATCTGTACTACGACGGCACCGGCTGGGCCACCAGCACAAGCCACACCGCCCGTGCGACCGGCAGCGGCAACACCCACACGCTGACCGTCACCAGTCCGCCGGCCGGCTACAACTACATCACCTTGCACGGGGTGCGGGACTTCTCCGGAGTCACCGTGACCACCCGGTACTGACCGGATCCGCTCCCGTGCGCCGCGCGAGGGCGCACGGGGGCGGACACGGTGCGCGGCAGCGCACGGGGGCGCTCAGAGCGTGAAGCCGGCCGGGTACGGGTCCGACGGGTCGAGCAGGTACTGCGCGGTGCCGGTGATCCAGGCGCGTCCGGTGACGGCCGGCCGGACGGCCGGCCGGTCCCCGACCGTCGTCTCGCCGAGAAGGCGACCGGTGAACCGGGAGCCGATGAACGACTCGTTGACGAAGTCCCGGCCGACCGGCAGCCGGCCGCGGGCGTGCAGCTGCGCCATCCGGGCGCTGGTGCCCGTGCCGCACGGCGACCGGTCGAACCATCCCGGATGGATCGCCATGGCATGCCGCGAGTGCTCCGCCGTCGATCCGGGGGCTTCCAGATAGACGTGGTGGCAGACGTCGATGGCGGGGTTCTCCGGGTGGGTCACCGGGTTCTGCTCGTTGATCGCTTCCATGACGGCCAGACCGGCGTCGAGCATCCGCTGTTTCTGCGCCCGTTCGAAGGGGATATCGAGATCCTCCAGCCGGACGAAGGCGTAGAAGTTGCCGCCGTAGGCGATGTCGTAGCGCACCGGGCCGTAGCCCTCGACGTCGACGACCTGGTCGAGCGCGTGGCAGTACGACGCCACGTTCTCCAGGGTCACCGACTCGGCGTGGCCGTCGCGCACCCGCACCCGGGCCGTTACCAGCCCCGCCGGAGTGTCGAGACGGACCAGGGTCTCCGGCTCGACGGCCTCGACCATGCCCGTCTCGACGAGGACCGTCGCGACGCCGATGGTGCCGTGTCCGCACATCGGCAGGCAGCCGGACACCTCGATGTACAGGACTCCGTAGTCCGCGTCCGGACGGGTCGGTGGCTGCAGGATCGCACCGGACATGGATGCGTGTCCTCGCGGTTCGCACATGAGAAGAGTGCGCAGGTGGTCGCGTTCGGCGATGAAGCGCTGTCGCCGTTCGAACATGGTCGCCCCGGGGAGGACACCGACACCGCCGGTGATGACCCGGGTGGGCATGCCCTCGGTGTGCGAGTCGACGGCGTGGTAGCAGACGGCCGAGCGCATCGTCAGTCGGTCCCGGCGTCGATGAGGGCCTGGGTGTCGGCGCGCACGACGGCCTCGGTCCGAGAGGTGAGCGGCTGCCGGGGCGGGCGGCAGCCGCCGCCGTACCGGCCGGTCATGTCCTGGCCGAGCTTGATGGCCTGGACGAACTCGGTCCTGCTGTCCCAGCGCAGGATGGGATGCAGCCGGCGGTAGAGCGGCAGGGCCGTCTCCAGGTCGCCGGCGACCGCCGCCTCGTACAGGGCGAGGCAGGCTCGGGGGAAGACCTGCGGATAGCCGGCGACCCAGCCCCTGGCGCCGGCGACGGCGACCTCCAGCACGGTGTCGTCGGTGCCGATCAGGAGGTCGAGGCCGGGAGCCAGCTCGGCGATCTCGTAGCAGCGCCGGACGTCCCCGGAGAACTCCTTGACCCCGACGATGAACCCTTCGGCGTGCAGTTTGGCCAGCAGCTCCGGGCGCAGGTCGACCTTGGTGTCGATGGGGTTGTTGTACGCGGTGACGGGGAGACCGGCCGAGGCCACCAGCTCGAAGTGCTCCAGCACGGCGCGGTCGTCGGCACGGTAGGCGTTGGGCGGCAGGCACATGACGGCCTGACAGCCGGCGTCCCTTGCGAACTCGGCGTGCCGCCGGGCCTCGACGCCGCCGTACGCGCCGACGCCCGGCATCACGGTGAAGCCCTCGGGGGCGCTCGCGACGGCCGTCTCCACGACGCGGTCGCGCTCCTCGTACGTCAGCGTCTGGTATTCCCCCAGCGATCCGTTCGGCGCGACGCCGTGCAGTCCCTGCTCGGCGAGATGGGCGACGCTGTCCGCGTAGGCGCCGTAGTCGACCGTGAGATCGGAGGTGAACGGCAGACTCGTCGCGACGACGACACCGTGCCAGGGCTTGCGGTTCCCGCTCATGGCTGCTCCTTCTGTGTTCTCGCTGGTCTTTCCGTCGTGCTCTCGCCGGCCCTTGTGCTCTCGCTGGTCCTCGTGTTCTCACTGGTCTGTGTTGTCACCGGCGTGCGTCCAGATCCGCGAGCGCGCCGAGGGTGACGGGTGTCGCGATGAGCCGTTCCGCGGGTTCGTAGGCCCGGTCCGTCGCCGCGAGGCAGTGCACGGCGGGCCCGCAGACCCTGCCCTGGCACCACCCCATGCCGGCCCGGGTCAGCTGTTTGACCTGCCGATGGTCGTGAGCCCCGTCCTCGGCGCAGGCAGCGCGGACGGCGCCCGCGGTCACCTCCTCGCACCGGCACACGACGGTCTCGTCGGTCAGCCACGCGGGCCATGCCGCCGGAAGGGGGTGGGCGAGGGCCATCGCCCGGGCGAAGGCGCGGTGCCTGGCCACCGTGGCGCGCACCGCGGCCAGGCGCCTGCCGCGCGGTACGGGAGGTGCCGGGCCGTCGGCGAGGACCGACGCGGCGGCGAGGCGACCCTCGGCGAGGGCGAGGGGCGCTCCGCCGACGCCGCAGACCTCGCCCGCCGCGTAGAGACCGGGGACGGTGGTGCGCTGCCCGTCGTCCACGGTGACGACCGCGTTGCCGTCGGCGGCGTCGGTGAGGGCACAGCCGAGGGGGGTCAGCAGGTCGAGTTGGGGTGCGAAGCCCCAGCCGACGCCCACGGCGTCCACGTCGACGCGTCGCCCCGTACCGGGGCGCGGGGCGCCGCCGGGGGTGAGCGAGGCGATGCGGACCGAGGTCACCCGGTCGGTTCCCTCGGCGCCGACGATGGCCGTGCGCGGGCGGAACCGGACGCCGTGGCGGGCGAGGGCGGCACCGTAGCGCGCTCCTTCGGCCCATTTGGCGGGGTTGCGCAGCAGCGGGCCGGGGTGCCTCAGCCACGCCAGTGGGTGGGCGGCCTCGCAGACGACGACGACCTCGACTCCGCGGGCGGCGAGGCCGGCGGCGACCGGCAGCAGGAACGGACCGGTGCCGCCGAGTGCCACCCGGCGGCCGGCCGTGACGCCGCCGCCCTTGAGCAGG
Source organism: Streptomyces marokkonensis (assembly GCF_039539045.1). Taxonomy (NCBI): domain Bacteria; kingdom Bacillati; phylum Actinomycetota; class Actinomycetes; order Kitasatosporales; family Streptomycetaceae; genus Streptomyces; species Streptomyces marokkonensis. Next base: position 24,696 of record NZ_BAABCQ010000032.1, on the reverse strand, counting down.
GCCTGGAGGCCGCCGATGGTGAGCACGCCGGGCAGGTCCCAGCCGGGGAAGGGCAGTTGACGGTCGTAGGCCCCGGTCGCCACGAGCAGCCGGGGTGCGCGCAGGGTGACGGCGGACTCCTCGGGGGCATGGCGCCGGTCGACGGCGTGCACTGTGAAGGCGTCGTCCTCCCGGGTCACCGACCAGACGTGGTGCGCCGGACGGAGGTCGAGCCGGCCCCGGTCCCGGCCCGTCGACAGTGCCTCGGTCAGGGTGCGGTACGCGCCCAGCCCGTGGTGGAGGTCGCCGGTCGGAATGGCCGCCCGGGCCGGCTCCGGCGGGTGTCGCCAGTACTGGCCGCCGGCGGTGGTGCCCGAGTCGGCGAGCACGACGCGCAGTCCGCCGGCCAGGGCGGTGGCCGTCGCCGCCATGCCGGCCGGTCCCGCGCCCACGACGAGAAGGTCCGCCGGTTCAGTCATCGCTGTTCCTTTCGGATCCGCCGGTCGGTCATCGCCGTCCTCCCGCGTCCACCGGTTCACTCATCGCCGTCCTCCCGCGTCCTGACGGTCATGTCCGCACGTGCCGGGACCAGGCAGGCGCGCTGTCCGGCGGTGCCGTCGATGGTCACGAGGCAGTCGAAGCAGACGCCGATCCCGCAGAAGACACCGCGTGGGCGGCCTCCGACACGGGTGGTACGCCAGGCGACACGGCCCGCGGCCACGAGGGCGGCGGCGACGGTCTGGCCTTCGACGAACGGCAGCGGTTCGCCGTCGACGGTGATCCGGCTCTTCACTGGAGGGCACCTCCGGTGGTGAGGAATCGATCGGGCAGGAGTCCGGTGTGCGCCGCCGGATCGGCTCCGCGCCAGGACCGGCCGAGCAGGTGGGCCGTTACGAGGGCACCCGTGGCGGGGGCGAGGCCGATACCCGCGCCCTCGTGTCCGCAGGCGTGGAGAAGTCCCGGGACCCTCGGGTCCGGTCCGACCACCGGCAGATGGTCCGGGCAGTACGGGCGGAAGCCGCGGTAGGCGCGGATCAGGTGAGTGTCGCGCAGGAAGGGGAACAGCGTGCACGCCTGTGCGGCGAGCCGGGTGACCACGGCGGGGTTCATGGTGGTGTCGAAACCGACGCGTTCCCGGCTGGCGCCGATGAGAATCGTGCCGCCGCGGGTGCCCTCCACGACGCACGAGGTCTCCAGTCCGGCGTCACCGGAGGCGACGTTGGCGACGTAGTCGGCCGAGTAGACCTTGTGCCGCACCATCGGTGGCAGCGGTTCGGTCACGAGGACGAAGCCGCGCCGCGGGAGCACCTCGACGGGTGCGCCGAGCCGGCGGCCGACCTCGCCGCCCCAGGTGCCGGCGGCGTTGACGACGGCTTCGGCGCTCAGCGTGTCGCCGGTGGTCGTCCGGACGCCAGTGATCTCGCCGTTTCGGCCGGTGACGGCGCCGACGACCTCTCCCGTGCGCCAGCGGGCCCCCCGCTCCATGGCTGCGCGCAGCAGGGCGGCGGCTGCCAGTACGGGCTGTACCTGGGCGTCCTCGGGGTAGTGGACGCCGCCGGGGATTCCGGGGGCGAGGTGGGGTTCGAGGTCGTGGACGCGGTCGACCTGTTCGGCACGGACGCCGACCTCGGCCTGCCGGGCGGCGAACTCGGCGAGCGCCACGAGGGCTTCGGGGGTGCTCGCCACCACCAGACCGCCTTTGGCCTCCAGTTCGAGGGTGTCCGCTCCGAGTTCCTCGCCCGCCTCGTCCCACAGTGTGCGGCTCAGGCGGGCCAGGTCGAGTTCGGGGCCCGGTTCCTTGTCGGACAGGAGGACGTTGCCCTCCCCCCGGCTCGTCGTGCCGGCGCCGATGGGTCCGCGGTCGACGACCGTGACGTCCAGGCCCGCCGAGGCGGCGTGGAAGGCACACGCGGCACCGACGACGCCCGCGCCCACGACGACGACCTTCGAGGTCTGCCCCACCCCGCCCCACCCCCATCAGTGCAATGTCACATGACATCGCTCAGGTTATACATCTGTTCGGCCGTACACAATGACGCCCGTACGACGGCGGAACGCAGGAACGCGGAGAGGCAGACACCGTTCACGCACCGGCGACTCCCGGCCGCGGGCGGGTTTCGGGGTTGTGCGGTGGTCACCCGAGTGCCCGGACCAGCGGCGCCCCGGCCGACGGACGGCCTTAACGTCGTCCCAAGCGCACTCCCCCGCGCCGTGCGTCTCGCCGAAGCCGACAGGTCACCGCGGGTGAGCACGGCGACCGTGGCGGCCCCGTAGCAGGTGGGCCGGCTCGCTCCGCGTGTCGGTGGCGCCTTTCGCCACGGTGCTGGGGCCGGCCGTACCAGCAGAGGAAGGGCATGACGCAGATGGCGGGACCGATTCTCATCACCGGCGCGGGCAGCGGCTTCGGCAAGGAGGTCGCGCTGAGGCTCGCGAGGGCCGGACACCGGGTGATCGCCGGAGTGGAGATCATCGCCCAGGTCAGCGCGGTCCGAGCCGAGGCACGGGAGCGGGGCGTGGAGCTGCGCGTCGAGAAGCTCGACGTCACCGATGCCGGAGACCGGGAGAACGCCTGGACCTGGGAGGTCGACGTCCTCCTCAACAACGCGGGCGTCTCCGAGGGCGGAGCCTCCGTCGACATCCCCGAAGAAAGGCTGCGCCGCCAGTTCGAGGTCAACGTCATCGGTCCCGTCCTGCTCACCCAGGGCATCGCCCGGAGGATGGCCGCCCGCCGCAGCGGCCGGATCGTCTTCATGTCGTCGGTCGCCGGTCTCACCGTCGACCCGTTCACCGGCGCCTACGCGGCTTCCAAGCACGCCGTCGAGGCCTTCGCCGACGCCCTCGACCAGGAGCTCGCCGAATTCGGCGTCACGGTCGCCACGATCAACCCGGGCCCGTTCCTCACGGGTTTCAACGACACCATGTTCGAGACCTGGAAGGAATGGCGCGACGATCCGGCCGACCGTCTCCATGACTACGCCCAGTTGGCCTTCCCCCACGAGCAGTACGACCCCGAGCCGGTCTACGAGCGGACGGTCCAGGTCCTGCTCGGCGAGACACAGCGCTACCGAAACCTGCTTCCCACCGAGATGGAGCCCCAGGTCCGCGAACAGACCGACGCCCAGTGGAACCGTCGGCTCAACGACGGCTCTCGCCCCGCTCTCGTTCAGAAGGCCCACACCATCGGCCCCGGCACGCCCGTCCGACCCTGAGACGGGGTCCGTCATCGGCTCCGGTACCATCGGCGTCATGTCTGCTGCCTCCTGCGCGGCTTGTGCCGCGGTGACGAGGACGCTCCGCTAGCGGCGGGGCGTTCGTCTCACTTTCGTTGAACGCTCTGTCGCTTCGTGGTCGAACCGGAGCGGCACGTTCGTGCTGCTCGGACTTCTTCTGAGCAACGGAGCATTTTCGGTGTCTTCAGGCATCCTTTTCGCGCGCCGGGACGCGTCGTCCCCGGTGCGTGCGTGGCTGACTCTGTGCTGCATGGCCATGCTGCAGTTCTTCATCGCGGTCGACGTCACCGTGGTCAATGTCGCCCTGCCCTCGATCGGCGCCGACTTCGGCGTCGACGGTCACGCGCTGACCTGGGTCGTGGTCGGGTACACCATCACGGGTGGCGGGCTGCTGATGCTCGGTGGCCGGCTGGGTGACGTATTCGGCAGGCGCCGCGTCCTCCTGCTCGGCACGGCTCTCTTCGGTGCCGCTTCTCTACTGGCCGGGCTCGCCCCCTCCTTCGCCGTGCTGGTGACAGCGAGGCTGCTGCAGGGGGTCGGTGAAGCGATCGCGCTTCCCGCCGCGATGGCGGTGATCGTGCTCATGTTCCCCGAAGGGCCACGCAGGTCGCGGGCATTGAGCGTGTGGGCGGCCGTCGCGAGCTGTGGCCTCGTTCTCGGGTTCGTGGTCTCCGGGTTCATCACCGAGCTGCTCGGCTGGCGGTGGATCTTCCTGGTGTCCGTGCCCTTCATCCTGGTCGTTCTCGCGGCAGCGGTCGTCCTCGTGCCGGCCGAACGGCCCGCCGGGTCGGCGGCGTTGGACCTTCCCGGTTCGTTCCTGCTGGTCGCCGCTCCGCTGCTGTTCACCCTCGGGGTCGTCGAGGCGGGCGAGGGGGACGGCACGGTGCCGTGGTTGCCGCCGGTGGCACTGGTGGGCGCGGTGGTGGCCGGGGCCCTGTTCGTCAGGGTCGAGCGGCGTGCCGGCGAGCCGCTGGTGCCGCTGCGGTTCTTCCGCAACCGTCCACGCGTCCTGGCCAACCTGGCCACCGCTCTGGTGAGCGCGGCACTGTCCACCTCGTTCCTGCTGTTCACCTACTACCTGCAGGACCGGTCGGGTGCCGGTCCGCTCCAGGCCGGTCTGACCATGCTGCCTTTGGCCGTCTCCCTGATCGGGGCCTCGGTGCTGGTTCCGCGGTTGCTCGGACGGTGGGGCGCCCGGGCCTGCGTCCTGGCCGGAATCAGTTGCACCGCGCTGGCGATGGCCGCCATCGCCCTGGTCTCCCGCCTCGGTGCCACCGGTCCGGCGATGATCCCGGCCATGGTGTTCATCGCGGCCGGGATGGGGCTCGGGATCGTCGGGCTGCAGTACGTCGCGGTCACCGGAGTGACCGAGGACGATGCCGGCATCGCCTCCGGCGTACAGCGCGCCGCCGACCAACTGGGCGGCGCCACCGGGGTCACGGTCTGCGTCGGCCTCGGCTTCGCTCCCGCCATGGGGGGCACCGACCCCTACCTCACCAGTAGCCTCCTGGCCGTCGTCGGGCTCGCCGTGGCCGGATTCGTCACCTGGCGGATCTCCATGCCCGCGGCGGTGGCGGAGGACGCGGTCGGCTGACCTCGGACAGGGCCGCGCCACGGCCTTGCGAGCGGGTCGGCGTTCGCAAGGCCGTGGCGCGCGGTGGACCGTCCCCGACGGAGGAGGCGGGGACGGCCACGGGGCGGGGGCGGGTCAGCCTCGCCAGGTGTCGTTGAGGGTGATCTTGGTTGAGGTGGTGGTCGCGGTGCGGTTGGCGCCGGTCTCCCAGGTCACGTTCCCCGACCCGTCCTTGCGGAGGTACTTGTACTCGAAGGACGTGCCTTCGGGGAGTTCCACGTTCCGCTTCCACACCGGGTAGGCGGCCGGGTCGAGCTTGAGGGCGCTGCCCGGGTTCCAGTTGCCCAGTTCCGGCCTGTTGCCGGTCACGTAGATGTCCTGGCCCCAGTCCGTGGTGGCGTTGACGGCGAAGGACACCCCGGAGGTCACCGGGTCGGGGTCGGGGGTGGAGCCGCCGTCACAGGTGCGGGCACCGACGTGCAGGGCCAGGGCCGTGTTGGCGCCGAGGGTGGCGGTGAACCTGCCGGATCCGTCGACGGTGACGCCGTTGCCGGACTGGACGTCGCAGTAGTCACCGGCGGGCAGCGACGTCTGGAACGTACGGCTCAGCGAGGAGCCTTCGTGGTTGATGGCGACGTACGCCTTGTCGCCGCGGCCGAAGGCGATCCGGTCGCCCCCGTTGTCCCACCAGTCCGTGACCGACTGGCCGCGGGCGGCGTTGCGCAGGCCGACCATGTAGGAGATCTCGCGCCAGGCGTGCTGGCACTTCCAGCCGTCGCTGTAGCAGGCGTTCACCTGGCCGCCGTTCGGCGGACCGGCGTCGCGGTCGGAGAACTCGTAGCCGGAGTGGACGTCGGGGTTTCCGTACGGCCAGGCCAGCATGAAGACGTGGGCGAGCGTGTAGTTGGCTCCGTCCTTGTAGCTGAGGGTGTCGCCGCCGCGCTCGGTGTCGTGGTTGGCGACGAAGACGTTGGACTTGTCTGAGGCCATGTAGCCCCAGCCTTCGCCGAAGTTCTTCAGGTGAGCGAGGTTCTCGCTGTTGAAGACGCGCTTGAGGTCGCGTCCGTAGCGGAACTCCTGGACGTCGCCGCTGCCGAGGTACTCGGTCGGGGAGACGGCCTCGCCGGCGCCGAAGATGGCCTCGTGTTTCCAGTAGACGTTCGGGTCGCTGAGCCGGGACTTGATGTCGGCCAGGTCACCCGCGGCCATGTGCTTGGCCGCGTCGATCCGGAAGCCGTCGACACCCAGGGACAGCAGGTCGTTGAGGTAGCCGGCGATCCTGCCCCGTACGTAGTCCTCGCCGGTGTCCAGGTCCGCGAGCCCGACCAGCTCGCACTCCTGGACGTTGAAGCGGTCGCGGTAGTTGTTTATCTCCGAGGTGCAGTTGTCGAAGTCCGGCGCCGAGTAGGTGCCCGGGTAGTCGTACTTGGTGTACGCCGAGCCGCCGGTCCCGGTGCCGTCGCCGGCCGACATGTGGTTGATGACCGAGTCGGCGACGACCTTCACACCCGCCGCGTGACACGTGTCGACCATGCTCTTGAACTGCCCGCGGTCGCCGAGGCGGCCCGCGATCCTGTAGCTGACCGGCTGGTAGGAGGTCCACCACTGTCCGCCCTGAATGTGTTCCTGGGGCGGGGAGACCTGGACGAAGCCGTAGCCGGCCGGGCCGAGGGTGTCGGTGCACGCCCTGGCGACGGAGTCGAACTTCCACTCGAACATCACCGCGGTGACGTCCTTGTCACCGGGTGGGGAAGCCTGCGCCGGTGCCGCGGTGGTGAGAAGACTGCCGGCCACGCCGGCGGCGAGGGCGAGCGCTGCCGCGGTGCTTCTTCGGGCTCTGCTGGTGCTCCCGTGCATGAAGTCTCCCGTGTGAGGATGCGGGGTCGCGTCGGTGCCGACCGGCGACGGACTGGGGAGTCGGCACACCCTTGCAATGCGTTGCTGCAAGATGACTGCAAGGTGTTGCGGTCGTGACCGTAAAGGCGCCGTTCAACTACCGTCAACCCCTTGGACGAGTCCGACTGGGCGCGTCACGCCGCGTCGGCCGGCGTGCCGGTCAGGGGTGTCGCACGGCAGCGGAGAGGAAAGTTGTCCAGTGCCTGTCGATGACGACGTCGGCCGAGGCGCGCAGGTCGTCGGGGAGCGAACGGGCCTCCACCCCGCCCAGCGCCGTTACGCCTACCACCCCGGTTTCAACGGTCCCGCCCAGGTCACCGGCGGTCCCGGCACCGGTAGGACGGTGGTCGCCCTGCACCGCGTACGGCACCTGCTGCGCACCGGCCGCGAAGGCGACCCGATCCTGCTGACCACCTTCACCAACGCGATGGCGGCCGCCCTGCGGGACAGCCTCGCGCTGCTGCTCGGCGACGCGGACGCGCACCTGCTGGGGCGCGTCGACATCACGACGGTGGACTCGCTCGCCGCGCGGGCCGTCCGGGAGGCACGGGGAGATTCCCCGAAGCCTCTCTCGGTCGCCGCCGAGAAGAGCGCCTGGACCCGCGCCGCCGCACGCGAGGAACTGCCCTGGACGGAGCAGTTCCTGTCGCAGGAGTTCCGCAACGTCGTCCTGGCGCAGGGCCTGCGCACACCGGAGGAGTACCTGCGCTGTGTACGGCGGGGCCGGGGCACCCAGGTCGGTCGGGTGCAACGGGCCCGGCTGTGGCGGGTGATGGAACGGTTCACGGCGGACCTCGCTTCACGCGACTCGGCGACGTACACGCAGCTGTGCGACCAGGCGGCACGCATCCTGGCCGAAGGCGCACCGCGCTACCGCCACGTCATCGTGGACGAGGCGCAGGACCTGCATCCGGCGCAGTGGCGCGTACTGCGCGCCTGCGTCGCCGACCAGGCCGATGACATGTTCCTGGTCGGCGACCCACACCAGCGCATCTACGACTCCCGCGTCTCGCTGCGCTCGCTGGGCGTCAACGTCCGGGGACGCACCGCCCGGCTCCGTCTCAACTACCGCAGTACGGAGGAGATCCTGCGCTGGTCCGCGTCCCTCCTCGACGGCCGGCCGGTGGGCCGGCTCGGCGAGGACGACGACGACGGCGGCCGGGACTCCCTGCGCGGTTACCGGTCCCAGCTGCACGGCCGGGTGCCGGTGGCGCGCGGTCACGGCAGCCAGGACGAGGAACTGCGGGCGCTGGTCGAGCAGGTGCGCACCTGGATCGAGCAGGACGGGGTCAAGCCGTCCGAGGTGGCGGTGTGTGCCCGGTTCAACACCCTGGTCGACGCGGTCATCACGCGGCTGCGCCGGGAGCGCATCCCCGCGGTGGCGGTCAAGGACAATCCCGGGCCGGACGTGTCCGGCGTGCGCGTGGCCACCATGCACGCGATGAAGGGACTGGAGTTCCGGTGCGTGGCGGTGGTGGGCGTGACGTCCGCCGTGCTGCCGTTCGCCCCGCAGGTGACGCCCGCGGAGACCGATCCCGTCCAACACCAGTCGGACCTGCTGGCCGAGCACTGCCTGCTGTTCGTGGCGTGCACACGTGCCCGCGACGCGCTGGCGATCTCGTGGAGCGGTGAGCGCAGCCCCATGCTGGACCCGGTCGCCGGCTGACCCGGCCGCAGGCCGACCCGGCAGAGCCTCGGTTCCTCGGACCCTGTCACGGGTGCGAGGAACCGAGGCTGTCGTCACAGGCGCCTTTGCGCACCAGCTCCCGCTCCCGCTCCCGCTCCCGCCCTGCGTACGGCGTCAGACCCGTATCTCCCGGACGACGACCGAGTGCGCCCTGCCCTGGGAGGCGTCGTACGAGATCTCCCGGCCCGTCGGCTGCCACATCAGCGCGTGGCCCAGCGGGGACGACGGGGAAATGACGTCCGCGTCGTCGGTGGGCAGCTCGGCGACGGTGTACAGGGTCGTCTCGTCGGCCTGTCCGTCGAACTCGAGGACGAGCAGCGCCCCGGGGAACACCGCCTTGGGCGTTCCCCCCTCCTGGCCGACGCGCACGGCGTCGAGGAAGGTTCGCAGGAAGCCGATCCTCTTCGTCCGGCGCTCCCGCTGATCGGCCCGCGTCTTCCTGAGGAAGACGAGGTTCGCCGCGTCCGCGTCCACGGGTGTCTCGTCGGCCGCGTCGATGGCGGCCTGCAGCTCCTGCATCTCGCGCACCAACCGGTGGAACGCGGCGGCGGGTATCTCCTGGACGGGCAGGGAACTCCGCGCGGCGGAGTGCGCGGAACGGGGCGCGGGCTCCGTGACCGCGCCCACCGCGGGGGCCGGCCGGCGCGTACGCGGTTCCTCGGCCCCGACGGCGGAGGACGCGACGGCCTCCGGCACCCCCACGACGGGCGCCGCGTCGGGTGCCGCCTCCGGGGCCGCGTCGGGTGCCGCCTCGGTCATCGGGCTCGGGTCCTGCGGACGCTCACCCTCCGCCGATTCCCCCGCCCCGTCGTCCTCGTCCCGGCCGGCGGCCGAAGGCAGCCGGGAGTCCGCCGCCTCGGCGGGGGAGCCGGGAGCTTCCGGCTGTTCGGGCAGCGGCTCGATGCCCAGCCGTTCCAGTTCCGCCCAGAGCGGGGCGAGAGCCTGCTCCCGGTCGAGGTGGAAGCGGCTGCCGCGGATCCGGACGAAGGTCCAGTCGACGCGTTCGAGGTCCCGCTGCCGGGCGGCTGCGGTGGACGCGTCCTCCCCCTCGGCGAAGGCGTCGCCGTCGCAGGCGACCGCCAGTCTGCGGGTGCCGCCCTCGACGACCAGGTCGATGGTGTGGCGGCCGACCCGGTAGCCGGGCCGCACCCGGTGGCCGCGGGACGTCAGCTCCAGGTACACCTTCTGCTGGAACAGGCCGTCGAAGGCCTCATGGCGTACGTCGGGCCGCACCTCGCCCTCCACCGCGGCGGTGTCCTCCTCCGCGGGCCGGGTGAGATGGTCGAGCCAGCGCCGGCGCAGGTCGTTCTCGTGGAGCTGCTCCGGGCGGGCACTGTGGAACACCCACAGCTGGTCCTGGGCGCGGGACGCGGCCACGTTGAGCCGCTGCTCGTACGTCTTGCCGTTGAAGCCGCCCGGCACGGTCCCGGCCGCGGTGGTCGCCGAGTTGACGCAGGACACGAACATGACGTTCCGCTCGTCGCCCTGGAAGTCCTCCGCGTCGCCGACCCGGATGCGCCGCTCCTCACGCTGCTCGTAGTCCAGGCGCTCGGCGAGCAGGTTCTCCAGTTCCGTCAGGTGGCCCTTGGCGCCGCGTAGGCTGATGACGCCCATGGTCCTCCCGTCGTACGCGGAGTCGGCGCAGCAGCGCACGACCGCGTCGACGAGGGCGCCGGCCTCCGCGGCGTTGACCAGCCGGTCGTTGCCGCCGAGGGCTTCCCCGTCCTCGACGTGCACGGTTCGGACGGGCGGCAGCCGGTCGGCGCCGTACTGCCGCAGCGGCTGGAGCCGGCCGTTGTAGCAGAGGTCGTTGGAGAAGGAGATGATCTCCGGCATGCACCGGAAGTGCTCCTTGAGCATGAGCGTGCCACGGCCCGCGGACAACGCCTCGGTGAGGTCGAAGAAGCTGGACTCGGGGCCGAACAGGCTGCGCACGTCCGGCTCTAGCGCGGTGAGAAGCCGGTCCCGCAGATGGAAGTACTCGTCCTGCTTGAGGCCGACGTTGGACGGACTGACCTGCTTGCTGTCGCCGACGACCACCATCCGGCCGGCGAGCCAGCTCAGCAGCATGGCCTCCAGACCGGACTGGCTGGCCTCGTCGACGATGACGACGTCGAACATGCCGGGCCGGTCCATGGGCACGGTCTCCGCCACCTGGTGCAGCGGCATGATCCAGGCCGGCACCGCAGTCTGTGCCTTGCGCAGTGCCGCCTGGGCGTCGCGCCGGTAGCGGTGCTGGTACTTGCCCCTGATACGGCGGGCGGCCTGCTGGTACGCGCTGAGGGCGCGGGACTGGTCGCCGGTGAGCAGCCCGAGGCAGCGGTGCCAGGCGCGGGCTGCGGCGAGCCGGGCGAGCATGATACGCGCCTCGTCGTCGGCCTCCGTCAGCCGTCGGCGCAGGCTGCGCTCGGCCTCCGGATCGGTCAGCCGCTCCATCCGCTCGCGCCACGCCGACCAGGCCCAGGCCTCGGCGAGCAGCGGCAGCCGGGCGTCCCACGCGATGTCCTGCGGGGAGCCGGTGACGCGCTCGGCGAGCGAGGGGAACGCCTCGCGCACGCGTGCGTGTGCGGCGTGCTGCTCGGCCCGCAGCCGGGCGGCCTCGCGTACCTCGGCGATCTCGTCACTGAACTCCCGGTAGCCCCGCGGGTCCTGGGCGCGCACGGCGTCGAGCGCGCGGGCGACGGCGGGTGCCACGCCGGGCCGGTCGCTCCACGCGCGCAGCAGTTCCCCGGCGTCCGCGATCACCTTGCGGGACTGCCCGGCGGCACGCAGCATGGTCGCCGCGCGCAGCAGGGCGCGTACGGCGTTCTCGACCGACGCGTCGTGCCAGGCGGCGACGGCGAGTTCGGGCGAGGTGGCGGCGGCGGTGAGTACGTCGGTGCGGGCGGCGGCGACGGTGAGCAGTGCCTCCAGCACGTCGGCGTCCTGCCGTAGGCGAGCCAGGCGCGGACCGTGCCCCTGCCAGGCACCGACGGGGCTTCCCCGCTCGGACTCCACCTGGGACAGGAGAAGTTCGAGCCGGACACGGGCTGCGACGACCGCGGCGGTGGCGGCGTCCTCGGGGGTCCGCCCGTCGACCCGTACGGCCTGCGCGAACGCGCCGACGGCCTTGGCGAGCTTCGATCGGGTGCCGAGCGGTCCGCGCAGCCTCTGTCCCTGGGCGAGGCCGTCGTGCAGGGTGGTGGCCTGGCCCAGCGCGGTGGCCGGATCGTACTGCTCCAGACCGCTGACCATCGCGGTTCCCAACGTGGCGACCGAGGTGTCGAGCGCCGCGAGGGCGTCGGTGACGGCGGCGTGCCGACTGCGCGTCTGCCAGTCCTGCCCGGCCGTCACCTCCCCGAGGAGTACGCCGGCCCACTCTCCGGCGGCGGCCGCGAGGGAGGCGGCACGGGCCCTGGCGGTGGAGAACGTGTCGAGGGCGGTCGTCAGACGCTGCTGCTCGGCCTGGCTCAGCTGCCGCACGGCCGCGTCGTACTGCCGGTTCAGCGGGTCCTGCCGTACTGCCTCGTGTGCCTCGTCCGCGGAACGCACGACCGTGACGGCTTCCTCGAAGTCACCCGGGCCGGGCAGTTCGGAGGGGCCGGGCACCTCGGCCGCGAGCAACCGGTGGTGCGGTGTGAAGGCGCGCGTGGTGTGCAGCAGCCTCAGCGTGTCCTCGGCGGTCAGGGAGGGCTGTTCCCGGGGCACCCGCCCCAGCCAGTCGTACCGCTCCGTCTCGGCGGTGAGGCGCTCGGCGATCTCCTGCAGGCTGCCGGTGTAGTCGCCGATCTCCGCCTCGAAGCGGTGGGTCTCCTGTTCGCGCAGTACGGCGAGGTCGCGCAGCATGGCCTGCTGGGCCGACCGGGCCGCGGCGAGCCGTGCCTGGAGCGTACGGATCTCGCTCTGGGAGGCCTTGGGGTCGTAACCGGCGTACTCGCTCAGGATCTTCTGCACGGACGCCTCGAGCTCCCGCTGGGCGGCCGCGCCGTCCTCGGTGCGGCTCACGCACAGGTCGCGGATGCTCTCGGGCAGCTTGTCCCGCAGGACACGCAGGGCACGCGGGGTGTGGCTGGTGATGAGGACCCGCTTGCCCTGGGCGAGCAGGTCCGTGACCAGGTTCGCGATGGTGTGCGTCTTGCCGGTGCCGGGCGGGCCCTGCACCACGACGAGCCGGTTGGCGCGCAGCCGTTCGGCGATGGTGCGCTGCTCCTCGTTGGCCGGCAGCGCGAAGTACGTCTCGCCGGGGCCGGCGTCCGGACCGTCGTCCTCGGCCGCCGCGAGGTCGGCGGCGGTCAGCGCCCCGTCGCGGCCCGCGATGTAACCGAGCAGCTCGGTGGGGGCCGTACCGGCGTCGATCTGCCGCGCGATGGCCTTGAGGGCGTCCATCGTCGAACGGCGGTTGCGCTCCCGCAGGACGAGTGCGGGAGTGAGTCCCACCCGGGGCACGTCGAGCGTGCGCGGCCGGGCGCGCTCCACGGTCGGCGAGTAGCTCCCGGCACTGTGGGCCGCGTTGACCCAGCTGCGGAGGGCGGTGTGCACGGCGTCGAGGTATGCGGGGTCCGTGGCGTCCAAACCCTCGTCCAGGACACCGACGATCTGTTCACGCACGGGCCCCGGCACGTGCTGGGCCCCCTCCAGCATGCCCTCTTCCAGCTCCAGGCCCGGACCGGTGGGGTCGGGGTACGCGGTGAGGGTGCCGGTGGCCGGGTCGAGGTGGAGGGCGGCCCGATGGGTGACGAGGTGGCGTTCCACGCGCTGGCCGCCGGCCGTCTGCCAGGTGAGCCTGCCGAGCCCGAGGACGAGTTCGTAGGCCTCCCCGAGGTTGGCGGCGTCCTCGTGCATCTTGTGCAGCCGGTCGTACAGCTTGACGACGGGGTCGATGGCGCGCCGCCGCCCGGCCCAGGCCAGCCATTCCTGTTCCCAGGCGGTGTACAGCTTCTCGATCTTCTCCCGCTTCGGGTGGTCGTCGAGCTCGTGGTACGTCTTGTCGAGCGGGATCCCCTGGGACCAGTCGGGGAATTCGGGCTCGATCCTGCGGCGCAGATGCGGGGCGCGGGTCTGCTGGAAGTCCCGGATACGGCTCTCGTCGATCCAGGGCGCGAGCAGCGGCTTGGGGTGCGGGACGTCCTCACGTTCCGGGCGGTCGAGGGTCAGCCAGGCCGGCATGTCGGTGCCGAGAGCGCCGTCGAGCATTACGGCGACCTCGGGGGCATCCGGCAGTTCCTCGAACCACACGGTGCCGGCGGCGCCGTCGAGCGTGCGGACGGGCCGTGCCTTCGACTCCTCGGCCTCGGCGAGGAACCGGAAGATCTGGCGGACGCGGGCCGCGTCGAGCTCGTCGGGGGTGAGTTCCCGCTGCCGGGGGGACGCGTCGGCCGGCCGTGTTCCCGTCGGCCGCGCCGCGGTGGGCGTGCCCGGCCGCTCGGAGTCCGTGGGCTGTGCCGGTACGGCCCCGAGCACGGGTCGGCCGGGGGCGGCCTGGCCTCCCCCCGCGCCGAAGAGGCCGTCGGGGCCGTTTCGCGGCTCCGACTCGGTGCAGGCGTTGACATCGGTGTCGACATCGGTGTCGGTGTCGGTGAACAGTGAAGGCTGCTGCTCGCCGAACAGCGCTCCCTGGTCCGGGAGCAGCCCGGACGCCGCACGCGTGGCCGTCGTGCGGGGCTCGGCCGGCGCGTACGCCGCGGCCCGCGCCGTGGTGAAGGTGACGCTCTCGCGGTCGTGCGAGTAAGGGAACCTCACCTCGATGTCCAGCTCGGCGGCGGTGCCGGCGGGGATGCTGTAGGCCCAGGTCACGGAGGCTCGGCGGCCCTTGCGCAGGGTGCCTTCGAGGTCCCCGTCGAGCAGTTCGCCGCGGTAGTCCTGTATCTGCCGCCCCGTTTTTCCGTACGGCCCGCCACGCACCAGCAGGGTGATGTCCTCGACGTCGATGGGCCGGGCGGTGCCGTTGCTCAGGCAGAGCGTGCACCGGACGAGGTCGTCGCCCTGCCGGTACCCGTCCGACTCCTCCGGATCGATCAGCTCGTACGGCACCACGTCGTCGACCCGGACGTGCAGCCCGTCGCCGTACTGATAGTCCGAGCCGACCGGCCACACACCGTCGTCGAGGCCACTCTCACCCTGGCTCACGCGCCACCCCCTGCCGTTCAGGGCCACATGGGTGGCCACTTGGTGTCATCCCGCCCCGACCAACCCGAGCACGCACACGACGCGCCCCCCGACGCGTCGACCCGAGTGTGAACTGAGCACACGCGAGGGTATCAGCGGCGCCGATCCCACGGATTTGCCGGGCACACCCCGGGCATTCGCCAGGCAACCGCACCGGATCCGAAGCAACACTAGACTTATTCCATTGACTCAGTTCACAGCAATACACATGATGGCACTGAGCGTCACACTCGCGAGCTCTCTCCGCGCACTCCGACAGAAAGAGGCCGTACACCATGCACATGGAAGTACTCCAGGTCAGTCCCGAATTGGCAGCGGAGTGGCTCACCCGCAACACCAGCAACCGGCCCCTCAGCAAGAGCGCCGTACAGCAGCTGGCCGGCCGGATCCAGCGAGGCGAGTGGCAGCTGACACACCAGGGCATCGCGTTCGACGAGGACGGCGTACTGATCGACGGACAGCACCGCCTGGCGGCCATCGCCAAGGCGGGAGCGACGGTGCCGCTGACCGTCACCCACGGCGTCCCGCGCACCTCCTTCACGGTGATGGACACCGGGCGCAAGCGCACCGGCCGCGACGCCCTCGCACTCGTGGGAGAGGCCAACTCGACGCACCTGGCGGCAGCCCTGCGCGGCCTCCACCTGTACCTCAACGCACCCAACTCAGCCTGGAGCGGCGGCTCTTCCGTGACCAGCAACGACCAACTACTGACCATGCTCGTCCAGCACCCCGGCATCCGTGACGCACTGCAGCACGGCATCGCTCTCAACCGCGCCTGCCGCATCACCGTCACCGCGGCGGCCATCGGCTGGTACGTGACCACAGAGACCCGGCCCGACGTCGATCAGGGCTCCTGGAAGGAGGGAATCGTCACCGGCGCACGACTCGAGCCCGGCGACCCCCGCCTCACCCTGCGCAACACGATGCTCAGCCTCGCCACGGGCAAGGCCCACCGACGCCGCGACGACTCACGCGAGCACCTGCTCTACTACCTCAAGGCCTGGAACGCGTGGGCCGAGGACCGGCCGATCAAGCTGCTGCGCCGGTCCCCCAACGAGACCATGCCCCGGATCACCAAGCAGACGACGGCAGTCGTGACACACAGGGTACTCCGTCAGTCGTAAGTGCCGCGAAAATCATCGCCGTTGACTAAGTTCACTGTAGATTGACGGAACCGTGAGGGCCTGGAGACCGTCGGACAAGCCGTCAGACCGCGCCCACCCGGCAGGAAAGGAAGCGCATGCGCGCGCAGGAGATCACCTTCCTCAAGCTCGTCCAAGGCGACAAGCAGTTTCAGGTGCCCCTCTACCAACGCACGTACAGCTGGGGCAGGGAACAGCTGAAGCGGCTGTGGGAGGACGTCGGCGAGCTCGTCGACCAGCATCTGACGGGAGAGGTCACCGCCCCGCACTTCCTGGGCTCCGTGGTGCTGGCCCCCGGCCAGATCCAGGCCGGCGGTGTCCAGCGGTGGCTGGTCGTGGACGGTCAGCAGCGGCTGACGACACTGATGCTGGCGTTCACCGCGTTGCGCGACCATCTCAAGGAGACCGGTGATCCGCGCGGTGTGGACCGGGTGCACCGACAGACTCTGGTGAACGAGTTCCACGAGGGCCTCGACCACTATCGTCTACTGCCGACACAGGCCGACCGCGAGGCCTACACGGCCTGTGTCCAGTCCCGTGCCGAAGCCGGCGGCGGGGACAACATCGGTGCCGCCTACCGGTTCTTCCTCGGCGCGCTCGCCGAGGGCCGGGAGGCCGCCGGCGACGACCGGTGGATCGCGACGGTCGAGACCGTCCTCAAGGACCTGCTGTCGATCGTGGAGATCACCGCGGAGCCCGGTGACAACGTCTACCGGATCTTCGAGTCGATCAACAACACGGGCGTCGGGCTGAGCCAGAGCGACCTGCTGCGCAACTACGTGTTCATGCTCCTGCCCAAGCGGGGCGAGCGGGTCTACCAGGAACTGTGGCTGCCCATGCAGCAGAGCCTCGGCCCCAAGAACCTCGAACTCCTCGTCTGGCTGGACCTGGTGGTGCGCGGCCACCACAAGACCAAGCAGAGCGAGATCTATCGGGAGCAGCAGAAACGGCTCCAGCCGCTGGTCGGCGACGAGGACGCGCTCCAACGCGAGGTCGCACAACTCGCGGAGCGCGGACGCCGGTTTCTGCGCATCATCGAGCCCTCGCGTGAGCGGTCACCCGCGCTGCGCGCCGTACTGGAGCGCCTCACCGCCTGGGGCGGCCAGACCCACTACCCACTCGCCCTCCACCTGCTGGACCTGGTCGACAGGGGAAGCACGACACCCGAGGACGCGGCGGAGGCGTTGCGGTACGTCGAGTCCTATCTGGTGCGGCGACTGGTCTGCCAGACACCGACCACCGGTCTCAACCGCATCTTCATGGAGGCCCCGAAGGAGCTGGAGACGGACCGCCCGGCCGCCGAGGCGGTCCGGCGGTTCCTGTCCGGCCGACGCCGCCGCTGGCCGAGCGACGAGGAACTGCGCGAGGCGATCCGCAGCAAGCCCTTCTACTGGAGTGGCCGTCCCCCGCAGCGGAGTTACATCCTGCGCCGTCTGGAGGAGAGCCATGGTTCGACCGAGCCCGTCGACTTCGTCAAGGCGTCCCTGAGCGTGGAGCACGTACTCCCACAGCGACCGGCCGCCTCGTGGTTCGACCTGCTCGCCGACGAGACCGAGCCGGACCAGACTCCCCAGGAGCTGCACGACCTGCTGGTGCACACGCTCGGCAACCTCACCCTCACCGGGGACAACGCGAAGCTGTCCAACAGCCCGTTCGAACGCAAGCAGCAGCTTCTCGACTCAAGTGCCCTGCGCATGAACCAGGAGATCGCCGCGGAGCGGCGCTGGGGCAAGGCCGAGATCCTGGCCCGCGCCGACCGTCTGACGGAGCGGGCGGTGGAGCTGTGGCCCGGACCGATCGGCGGGCTCAAGC
Organism: Streptomyces marokkonensis; assembly: GCF_039539045.1. Taxonomy (NCBI): domain Bacteria; kingdom Bacillati; phylum Actinomycetota; class Actinomycetes; order Kitasatosporales; family Streptomycetaceae; genus Streptomyces; species Streptomyces marokkonensis. Next base: position 7,233 of record NZ_BAABCQ010000032.1, on the reverse strand, counting down.
CGGCCGGCGAGGAGTGGCCGGGCTGGGCGGAGCTGCGGGCGGCCCTGGTGGCGATGCCGAGCGGCACATGGACGACGTACGGCGATGTCGCGGAGCTGATCGGCAGCCACCCGGTGCCGGTCGGTACGTACCTGGGCTCCAACCCCACGGTGATCGGGGCCTACCGGGTCCTCACCGCGGACGGCAAGATCTCCCCGGCGTTCCGCTGGGCGGACGGCAGTGACCGGCAGCCTCCGCGGGAACTTCTGATGAGTGAAGGAGTGAGGTTCGACCCGTCGGGCCGCGCGCACGGTTCGCAGCGCCTGAGCGCGGCGGAGCTCGCGACCCTGCTCGGCAAAGACGTCACACAGACCGCCTCGCACGACCCGCTTCCCGACGGGGAGGACGCGGCGGCGGCCGAGCGCTTCCGCACGCAGTTGCGGGAGCACTTCTCGGAGGCTTCCGCCGGGGTTCTGGACGCGCTCGACTACTGGCGCCTGCAGGGCGGTCACGTCACCTACGGCAGGCACGAGGAGACGACCTGCTTCCCGATGCTGGACGCCGGGACCAGTCGCCGGCCCCACCTGCTCTGGCCGGTCGCGATCTACCCGGTGAGCGGAACGGTCGAGGTCGTCTTCCAGTACCTCAAGGACCGCAGCCCCTTCGACGACACGGAACACCGCCGCGAGCTCCTGAACCGCCTCAACAAGATCGAGGGCATCGATCTGCCCGAGGCGAAGCTGGAACTGCGCCCGTCCTTTCCGGTGCGGGTGTTCGCGGAGCACGAGGAGGAGATCTGCGGCGTATTGGACTGGTTCGTGCACACGGCGGCGCTGGATCTCGCCCAGCGCGACTGAGCGAAACGACCATCACGAACGAGGGAGACATCCGTGCAGGTACTGAGCGCGCTCGAGCTGATACGCGGCACTGACCGGGTGACGAAAACCGGCACGACGCTGTCCGGCGAGACATCGGTGGCGAGCGCCGTCGAGTGGGAGCTGCGCCTTCCCGGACATCCGACACTGAGGATCCACGACAACCACTGGCGCAACGGCGAGAGGGACCTGGGGCTCCACAAGCCCCCGGTCATGCCCGAGATGCCCGCGGCTCTGTCGAACCTGCACGGCCGACTGCGCTCCGGCATAGCCCCCACGCCGGGGCGGCGGGAGCTCCGCGTCATGCTGTATCCGACGTACGTCGACAAGCACGACAGGCCGCGGGTCAAAAAGTCCTTGACCACGGAAGACCTCGCCGACCGGATGGGACTGTTCGTACTGCGGGAGCTGACCGCGCGGGAGGGCGTCACGCTGGAGCCCGCTCACGACCGCCCGGACCTGCCGCCCGTCGATCTGGACGACCCGCAGGACGAGAAGTCCCTCCAGCACGCGCTGTTCTTGCCCACCGAGGACGACGAGACGCCGGTACTCGGCTTCGTTCACTTCCGTGCCGTGCCCGTGCTCCGCCACATCGGCTGGCTGTCTCCGGACGGCGGCTGAGGAAAGATGGCATCGGGCAGGACATGCCACGGGACGGTCCGCAACCTCAGCGGCCACACGGTCTGCTTCACGGGTCGCGTGCTCGTCCACGGCGAGTGGACGGTCAGGCCGCGCTGCGAGCAACTGGCCAAGGATCGCGGTGCGGATCCCAAGACTGACTTCTCCCGGAAGATCACCCTTGTCGTCTACGGCGACCTGGCCAGCAAGGTGGTGACGGACAGCCGCCGTGCGTACAGCAGCAAGCTCGTCGACGCCGACACCTCGCGCAACGGGGGACGGCACGTATGTGTCGTGGACGCCGACGGCTTCTCGAGATTGCTCAAGCGACGGCCCGCCCCGTGTCTGAAGCTGAGGAGGTCGAACGCCGGGCGCGTGCGCCCCGTGGCGGCCGCCCCGGCCGAGAGTGAGATCCTGGGCGGCCGCCTCCGGGGACGCAGACCGGGCCGACGCCCGTCCGCGGATCTCACACTCGATCTGGGCCGTCTCGACAAGGCGACGGCCGTGCACGAGGCGACGGTCGGTGCGCTCCTCGTACACCTTTCCGGTCAAGGCATCGACGTACGCACCCACGCACCGGGCGCTCCCGCGTTCGACGCAGGGTGGTCACGCGGGGCTGACGTGTTCATAGCCGAGGTCAAGAGCCTGACAGGAGCCCGGGAGGACCAGCAGATCCGCCTGGGCATCGGGCAGGTCCTCGACTACGCGCACCAGCTCCGAACCACCCACCCCGGTCGCCGCCTGCATCCCGTCCTGGTGCTGGAGAAGCGCCCGGTGGACCCCCGATGGGCCTCATTGGCCCGGTCCGCCGGCATACGGCTTACGTGGGCACCCGGTTTCCCGGACCTCTGAGGAGCCGTTGCCCTGCCGATCAGGCTCGCGTCCTGGCCGGCAGGGCAACGGCTTCTTGCACGAAGAGGACCGAGGCTCCAAGGCAGACACCGGGGCCCGCCCGTGTCAGCAGCTCTCGCCGAACTTGACGGCCCCGATCGTCACCGGCTGTCCGTCGAGCTTGGCCCCGGCCGCCGGGGCGGTCGAGCAGATCTGCCAGTTCGACTCGACGAGCACCATCCGGTCCTGACCGGACACGTCGTCGACCGTGATGCCAGTGGAACCGTCGAGCGCCTGACGGGCGACCTTGACGGACTTCCCGACGAAGTCCGGCATGGTGGAGTCGGCCTCCTCGGGCTCGGCCCGGTCACCGCCCGCAGGGCAGCTCTCCTCCAGCTTGACGGTGCCGAAGGCGACCTTCGCGTCCGTCGCGTGCGTGCCGGGCGCCGGGCTCTGGGAGCAGACCTTCCAGTTCCTGTCGAGGACCTGGTTGCGGCCCCGGCCGAGCGCGTCGTGGGACGTGAGGTGGTAAAAGCCGGCGGCCTGCGCCTCGTCCTGAGCGCTCTGCAGCCCCTTGCCGGCCATGTCCGGAAGCGTCGCGGCGGACTCGGTGTCGGCCGAGGGATCTGCGACCTTCTCACCGGTTTCGGCAACTGATCCCTCGGGAGTCGACGGGGCTGAGGACGTGGCATCGTCCGTGCCGGTGTCGGCGGTCGGGCCACAGGCGGTGAGCGCGGCGAGCAGGAGCGCCGTGGCTGCGGAGACACGAGTGATGCGCATGGTGAACCCCAAAGGTGTTGCAGATGAGAGTGGGCCGTCGTGCGGACACGGGCGGGACCCGTTGCCCCACCGGTCGCCTCCGGAAGAATGCTCCACCGCGGCAAGTCAGACCTGCTCGGCGGCATCGGTCGGCCCAGTATGACGTTCGTGCACTCAGTTCACAACTTCAGTCAGAAATTGGGCGTGCACCCTTTCCCTTGGCGCGTGGAACGCTTGGGCTGATGAAGAACGCTCGGATACGAACGGGCGCTGGACGCCGTGGTCGACACCCTGCGGGAGCAGCGCGCGACCTGGCCGAGTTCCTGGACGTGGCGGCCGCGTGGACCACGCGACAACTGCCCGGCCACACGGCCCCGGCAACGTCCACCCTCGCCCGCACCCTGTTCCTCCGTGCCCCCCTTTCCACCCTGCACACAAGCTGCCGCCCCGCCGTCACCTGCGCGACGACAGCGGGCGGGGACGACCCTCGTGGGCAGCACGGCTTCATGTACTGAGTTCACGAAAAACCCTGCGAGGTGACGCGCACACGCTTGCCTTCCTGGTGCGGCTGCCGCACACTCACGACGCATACACACCGGCGACAGGACGGGAACTGCGCCCCGGACGCCCGTACGAGCGCGTAAGCCGGGCGCACCCACCGATGTACGCGCCCTGCCGTTTGGTCAAATACTGCCCCATACTGCGCATCAGGAGGGGTCGGCTCCGTGTCACATCCGGGGCCTGAGGTCTGGGGGGACCATGGCTGACGCACGCCTGCAGTGGTTACAGGACGCCGTCTCCGCGTTCGGCGCGGAGTGCAAACGCAGTTTGGCGGGGCCGGGTGATCGCGAGGCGGCGATCCGGGGCCCGCTGGAGGAGTTGTTCCGCGCCATGGGGAAGCACCACGCCCTGCGCGAGATCAGCTGGCACCCGGAGACCCGCGTACCGCACCTCGGCGTGCGGCCCGACTACGCCGTACGCGTCGACGCACAGATCACCGGCTACATCGAGGTGAAGCAACCCGGCAAGAGCATCGACCCCGACACCTTCACCGGTCACGACAGACGGCAGTGGCAGCGCCTGCGCGACCTGCCGAACCTCCTCTACACCAACGGCACCCACTGGCGCCTCTTCCAGTACGGCACGCAGATCGGCGAGGAGGTCGTGCTGTCCGGGGCACTGAAGACCGCCGGGGCGAGAGCCGCCTCCGATCCGGCCGCCTTCGACGCGCTCGCGCGAACGGTGCTCTTCTGGAGGCCGCAGGAGGTCCGCCGGGTCTCGGTGCTCGTCCAGCACATCGCCCCGCTGTGCCGGCTCCTGCGCGAGGCCGTGCGGGAACAACTGCGCGCGGAGAGTGGGACGGAAGCCGACGACCCCACCGTCGAGCGCCCCTTCACCGGCCTGAGAAGCGACTGGCGCCGCCTGCTCTTCCCCACCGCCGACGACGCGACCTTCGCCGACGGCTACGCCCAGACCGTCACCTTCGCCCTGCTCCTCGCCCGCACGGAAGGCATCCGGGTCGCCGACACGGGCTTCCACGAGATCGGACGACGGCTTCACGCCGGTCACGCCCTGATGGGCAAGGCACTCCAACTCCTCACCGACAACGTCAACGAGCGGTTCGCGGTGACCCTGGACCTGCTGGCCCGCACCGTCCAAGGCGTCGACTGGGAGACCATCCGGCAGGGCAACCGGGACGCGTACCTCCACCTCTACGAGTCGTTCCTCTCCGTCTACGACGACGACCTGCGCCGGCGCAGCGGCTCCTACTACACCCCGCACCAGGTGGTCGAGGAGATGGTGCGCCTCACCGAGGAGATCCTGCGCACCCGTCTGGGCAAGACCCGCGGTTACGGCGACGACGGCGTCCACATCGTCGACCCCGCGATGGGCACCGGAACCTACCTGCACACGGTCATCGAGCGGGTGGCGCGGCAGGCCGCCGAACGCTCCGGCGACGCCATGGCGCGCGACGCGATCGGCTGCCTCGCCGGGCGCCTGTACGGTTTCGAACTGCAGATGGGTCCGTTCGCGGTCGCCGAACTCCGCGCCGCCGACCTGCTCAAGAAGCACGGCGCCCAGCTCCCGCCGGGCGGACTCAACCTCCATGTCACGGACACGCTCGACGACCCCTACGTCCAGGAGGAGCAGCTCGCCTCCACCTACGCCGCCCTGTCGGTCTCCCGTGCCCGCGCCAACCACATGAAGGCCAACGTTCCCGTCACCGTGGTCATCTCCAACCCGCCCTACGACGACAAGGCCGAGAACCGGGGTCGACCTCGGTCCGGCACAGCAGGCCCTCACCACGAAGATCGTGAGCTCCCCGGTCGTCACCGTCACCGACCTCATGTCGGCGGGCGTTCTTCCGCCGCAGCCCAGAGCCGACCGTGCCCGGCGACGCGTCGTGCTCGACTTCGACCGACCGGCGGACGAACCGTGACCGGCTGTCGGGACCAGCAGCTTCACGCCTCGACGATGATGGTGCCTATGGTCGATTCCGGGCCGGGCCCTTCCGGACGGTCGACCTTCCACCAACCCAACACGTCCTGGTACTCCGGCTGTGGCCTAGCACGTCCCTCGACGGTCATCAGGCGCCCCTGATACGCCTGGGCGTAACGTGCTCGAACCGAGTAGACGCCGGGTTCGTCGGGAACAACAAGGTCGCACGACACACTTACCCACTCCGCCGGACCCGGATTGTCTTCCGCCAGCGCCTCGACGTGCGTGCCGGCGTTGACCACCTTCAAACCGCCCCCGCTGCGCTGCTTGCCGTTCCATACCGACGCCTGGGCTCGATCCTGGCCCGCCAGACCAACGATCACCTGGTTGACGGCGTTGCCACACTCCGAGCAATCATGCAGCACGTCGAAACTGACCTTGTGCGAACCTCCTTCGCGGACGTGTACCACGCCGGCCTGGCCATCGATCTTCACGTTGCGGATCTTGAACCGAAATCCCGTCCCGCCTCCGTACAGCTCGACCATCTCGGGGCCGGGAGTGAGATCCGCGGTTCGGTGGTCATCGCTGAGACTCATCTTGTCGGTCATGTGCCAAGTAAACAGGTGGCCACTGACAAGGGCGGGCCCGCCCTTCAACGAGGTTGACACGTCAGCGTCAGGACACTGCTTCCGAGCGGCCGGTGACCGCGGCTACGCACCATCGCCGGCCGAGACGTGGGCCTCGGCCTGCTCCAGGTCCCACGTCCCCTCCGCGAGCCGTTTCAGGGCGTGTCCGGCGGACCTGGGCGCCGTACCGCGCGCCACGGTGTCGGCGAAGGACACCACGGCGCTCAACCGTGCCGCCAGCTCGTCCCACTCCGCCGTACGCAGAGCCGCCGCTCCGGTGGCGGTGAGGCGAAGCGTGCCCCGGTCCCCGTCCCGCTGCTCGACCAGCCCGGCCCACAGCAGCGTCGGCAGGACGTCCCGAACCTCGTCCGTGTCGAGGTCCCGGGCCGCGTAGGAGTCCGGCCCGACTTCGGGTGCCGGGAGGTCGCAGAGGTCCAGTTCCCGCAACAGGTGGTGCTGGAGCGGCGTCAGCTGTCCGATGGGATCGAGCATGGCCCCAGTATGGCCCGCGCCGCGTGGGGCGCCGGCTCTCCTCGCGGCACGCGCGCCACGGTGTCCACAGGGGCTCGACCCGACTGCCTGCGCGACAGCGGATCAGCTGGGGCGTCCGACCTCCGCCCAGACCGTTTTCGTGTAAGCGTCCCGCACCTCGCAGCCCCACCGTTCGGCGTACGCCGCCACAAGCAACAGTCCACGCCCCGACAGGGCGTCGGGCGCCGCCGGTTCGGCCGCCGGCTCGCGGGGGAAGCGCCCGGGGCGGGTGTCGGTCACCTCGACGCGGACGACACCGCGCTCGGGCAGGTGGAGCAGCGTCAGGCGGAAGTCCCGACCGGGGGTGCGCCCGTGGGTGACTGCGTTGGACGCCAGCTCGGCCGTGACGAGGGCGACGGCCTGTGACGTCTCGGAGTCGTACGTGATTCCCCAGGCCGCGAGCTGCTGTCCGGCGAGGCGGCGGGCGAGACGGGCCCCGCGACCGGTGCTGCTGAGGCGGGTGGTGAACTGCGGGACGCGGATGGGTGGTTCGGCCCCGGGCGTCCCCGCGGACAACCATGCCACCATGTTCCTGGCGCTCACCTGCGGCGACGCCGAATGGCCGCACGACGTCG
>NZ_BAABCQ010000031.1:34136-54590 GCF_039539045.1 Streptomyces marokkonensis | reverse complement strand
GGGGAGCTTGCAGCGGGGTATCTCTGGGAGTTGTCGGGATCTTCGGCGCATTGGGAACAAGCGCGCGATTCCACCTCAACTCGGTGCGCTGCGGGCGAGCTTAGTCCGAGCGGATCATCGCCGTGTCATATTCAGCAAGCACCTGAAACGGGCACAAGGACTGGAGTACCCTCAGGCCCATTTGCACACCGGGGAGTCAATCGAACACCCTGCGTAATGGTGAACGGCTGTGCGAATTTCACTCACCGTGATGAGGGAAAGAGGCATCGAAGGTGCCCCGGAACGGAACGCCACTGAAGGTGCCGCGGAACGCGCAGAGGCCCGGCGGGGATGCCGCCGGGCCTCTGCTGTGCGCGGGTCAGCCCACGGACGAGTAGGCGACCACCCCGCGCAGCAGTTCGTCGACCGCCTTGCGCGCGTTCTTCGGGACCGTCGAGCCCGCGGCGGGCGCGGCGGCCGAGATCTGGCCGAGGACGTCGATGACCTGCTTGCACCAGCGGACGAAGTCACCGGCGGGCAGCTCCACCTCGCGCAGCACCTCGTCGAGGCCCTTGCCGGACGCCCACATGTACGCGGCCCAGGCGAAGCCGAGGTCGGGCTCGCGCTGGCCGACGCCCTCGGTCTGGCTGATCCGGAAGTCCTCCTCCAGGGCATCGAGCCGACCCCAGATGCGGACCGTCTCGGCGAGCGCGGCCTTGGCCTTGCCGGACGGCAGCTTCGGCGCCATCGCGTCGTCGGCCGCCCGGGACTCGTAGACCAGCGCGGAGACACAGGCGGCGAGCTCGGCCGGGGAGAGGCCCTCCCACACGCCCTCGCGCAGGCACTCGCTGGCGAGCAGGTCCAGCTCGCCGTAGAGCCGGGCGAGGCGCTTGCCGTGCTCGGTGACCTCGTCGCCGCGCAGGTAGTCCATCTCCGTCAGCAGCGCGACGATCCGGTCGAAGGTGCGGGCGATGGTGTTCGTCCGGCCCTCGATACGGCGCTCCAGCTGCGAGGTGTCGCGCAGCAGCCGCTGGTAGCGCTCGGCCCAGCGGGCGTGGTCCTCGCGATCGTCGCAGCCGTGGCAGGGGTGGGCGCGGATGTCCTTGCGCAGCCGCGCGATCTCCCGGTCGTCGGCAGCCTGCGAGCGCTTCTTACGGGCCCGCTCAGGCATAATGTGCCCTGCCTTGGTGCGCAGCGCGGAGGCGAGGTCGCGGCGGGACTGGGGCGAGCGCGGGTTGAAGGACTTCGGGATCCGCATCCGCTCCAACGCCTCGACCGGCACCGGGAAGTCCATCGACGCCAGCCGCTTGACCTGCCGCTCGGCGGTCAGCACCAGCGGGCGGGGCCCGTCGTGGTGCTCGAAGCCCCGGTGGCCGTTGGACCGCCCGGCGGGCAGGCCCGGATCCAGCACCAGGGCGAGGCCCGCGTACTTGCCCGTCGGCACGTGGATGACGTCGCCCGGCTTCAGCTTCTCCAGCGCCACGGCGGCCTCGGCGCGCCGCTGGTTGGCGCCCTGGCGGGCCAGCTCGGTCTCGCGGTCCTTCAGCTCCCGACGCAGCCGCGCGTACTCCTCGAAGTCGCCGAGGTGGCAGGTCATGGAGGCCTTGTAGCCCTCCAGCCCCTCCTCGTTGCGCTGCACCTGCCGGGAGATCCCGACGACCGACTTGTCCGCCTGGAACTGCGCGAAGGAGGTCTCCAGCAGCTCCCGCGAGCGGTGCCGGCCGAACTGCTCGACCAGGTTGACCGCCATGTTGTACGACGGCTTGAAGCTGGAGCGCAGCGGGTACGTGCGTGTGCCGGCCAGTCCCGCGAGGTGCTCGGGGTTCATGGCGCGCTGCCACAACACGACGGCGTGGCCCTCGACGTCGATGCCCCGCCGTCCGGCCCGGCCGGTGAGCTGCGTGTACTCGCCGGGGGTGATGTCCGCGTGCTGCTCGCCGTTCCACTTGACGAGCTTCTCCAGCACCACCGAGCGGGCGGGCATGTTGATGCCGAGGGCGAGGGTCTCCGTCGCGAAGACGGCCTTGACCAGTCCACGGACGAAGAGTTCCTCCACGACCTCCTTGAACGTCGGCAGCATGCCCGCGTGGTGGGCCGCGATGCCGCGCTCCAGGCCCTCCAGCCACTCGTAGTACCCCAGGACGTGCAGGTCCTCGGTGGGGATGGCGGCCGTGCGCTCCTCCACGAGGGCGCGCACTCTGTCCCGCGCGTCCTCGTCGTTGAGCCGCAGCCCGGCGTACAGGCACTGCTGGACGGCGGCCTCGCAGGCGGCGCGGCTGAAGATGAAGGTGATCGCGGGCAGCAGCCCCTCGGCGTCGAGCCGCTCGATGACCTCGGGCCGGCCCGGCGTCCACATGCGGGAGCGCTGTCTGCGCTCGCGCTCCCGGTCGGCCTCCTTCATGGCCCGGCCGCGCCTGCGGTCCTGGTAGGACGGGCGGCTCGCCTCCATGCGCGCCATGCGTGTGAGGTCCGGGTTGACGGCCCTCTTGCGGCCCTCGCCCTCCTCGAACAGGTCGTACATCCGGCGCCCGGCCAGCACGTGCTGGAACAGCGGCACGGGCCGGTGCTCGGAGACGATCACCTGGGTGTCGCCGCGCACGGTGTCGAGCCAGTCGCCGAACTCCTCCGCGTTCGACACGGTGGCCGACAGTGACACCAGGGTCACGGATTCGGGGAGGTGGATGATCACTTCCTCCCAGACGGCGCCGCGGAAGCGGTCGGAGAGGTAGTGCACCTCGTCCATGACCACGTACCCGAGGCCGAGGAGGGTCTGGGAGCCGGCGTACAGCATGTTCCGCAGGACCTCGGTGGTCATCACTACCACCGGGGCGTCGGAGTTCACGCTGTTGTCGCCGGTGAGCAGGCCCACCTTGTCCGCGCCGTAGCGACGGCACAGGTCGGCGTACTTCTGGTTCGACAGCGCCTTGATGGGCGTCGTGTAGAAGCACTTCCTGCCCTGCTGCAGGGCGAGGTGGACGGCGAACTCGCCGACGATCGTCTTGCCGGAGCCGGTGGGCGCGGCCACCAGGACACCCTCGCCCGCCTCGAGCGCCTGGCAGGCCTCGATCTGGAAGGGGTCGAGGCCGAAGTCGTACATCTCGCGGAAGGAGGCGAGCGCGGTGGCCTGCTCGACAGCGCGCTGGCGGGCTGCCGCGTACCGCTCGGCCGGTGAGAGATCCTCTGTCATCGTGCTTTCGAGCGTACCGGGCCGCACTGACAACAGGACGATCATTATCGGGATCGGTTCCGCGAGGGAATCCGTGGGGCCTTCCTGCGGCGTTCCTGGGGCGGCGACTGTGCCGCCACCGCCCCGGTGTGCCTCAGGTCACGTCGTCGTAGCCGTTGACCCGGTCCCTCGTGGTCTGCTCGGGCAGGGCGCGGGCGGTCGTCACGGGTTCGACCTCGTCGATGCTGTCGGGCGTGAGGTCCAGGTCGGACGCCTCGTCGTCGTCGGGCTCCAGCTCCTCGCGACGGGCCTTGCGGCGGTCGTTCACCAGGGAGATGGCGACCGCGGCGAAGTACAGGATCCAGATCGGTCCGGCCAGCGCGATCATGGTCAGCGGGTCCGTGCTGGGCGTGGCGATGGCCGCGAACAGCGTGATGCCCATGATCATTCCGCGCCACCAGCCGACCATGCGCTTGCCGGTCAGCACCCCGGTGAAGTTGAGCATCACCAGCAGCAGCGGCAACTCGAAGGAGAGGCCGAAGACGACCACCATGCGCGTGACGAGGTCGAGCAGATCGTCCAGCGGGAGCAGGTTGTCGACGCCGAACGGTGTGAACTCGATCAGCACCTTCGCCGTGGTGGGCAGCACCACGTAGGCGAAGTAGGCACCGAAGAGGAAGAGCGGGGCGCCGGTCGCGACGAACGCGTAGGCGTACTTCTTCTCGCTGCGGTGCAGGCCGGGGGCGACGAACGCCCACAACTGGTAGAGCCAGACCGGCGAGGCCAGCACGATTCCGGCCATCAGGGACACCTTCAGCGCCAGTGTGAAGGGGCCGAGCAGACCGTTGATGGTGATCTGCGCGCACGGGTCCGAGTCGTTCGGCAACTTGGCCAGTTCTTCGAACGACCTCGTGCAGCCGACCGAGTCGAGGACCGGGTCGGTGAAGAAGTTGATGATGTCGTTGTAGAAGAAGGCGGCGACGACAGTGACGGCGACGATGGCCAGCAGCGCCTTCGCGAGCCGGTTGCGGAGCTCACGAAGGTGCTCCGCGAGGGGCATCCGCCCTTCGGGATCCTTCTCCTTGATGCGGGCAGACTTCAGCAACCCACGTTCCCATCTCGTGCGGCGGGCCGGAGGTCACCGGCCCTGCGTCAGCGCTTGGTCGTGTCCGTCGGCTCGGAGACCGGCCGGGAGCTGGTCACATCGCCGGGGGCGGCCTTGATGGTGCGCTGCGCCGCGGCCTGCTCGGGGGTGTTGGGCGGGTCGGCGGGAGCGGCGTCGTCCGCCTTGCTCTCGCTCTTCATCGCCTTGGCCTCGCTCTTGAGGATGCGCGCCGACTTGCCGAGCGACCGCGCCATGTCCGGAAGCTTCTTCGCGCCGAACAGCAGGATGATGACGACGAGGATGAGAATGATCTCGGGGGCGCCGAGCCTTCCGAACATAAGTCTTTACCTTCTCACCGAGGCGGCTGGGTGGGGGTGCTGTCCGATCGGTCGGACATACGTCCGATCGATCGTCTTGTGCAGCGATCGTAACGCTCAGGGGTAAACGTGAGGCAATCCCCGTGCGTACTCCCGTCCGCGACCGGGCCTCGTTTTCCGGGTCGCGACCAGCAGCGTACCTTCAGGGACCCGTGGGGTGACAGGGCGAAGTGTCCCAAAACGCAACTCACACGCGTCCGCGGGGCCACGCACGAGGGTCCACCGCGACCTTCAGGCCTTCACAGCGTGTCCACGGCGCGCGCGGCGTTCTCGGTCGCGCGCTCCAGGTCCTCCGCCGCGCGGCTGATCCGGTGGGCCGAGTCCGTCACCTGCCGGCCCAGGCGCCGCGCCTCCACGAACACCTTCACGGCGAACACCGCGAGAACGGCGAGACCCAGGAAACCCACGGCAACCGCGAACATCGGCCAGAACATGACGCCGAGCCTAGACCGTCCCGCGGACTGGCATGAACGCCGCCCCGGACGCCGGTGCCGGGACGCCGGCACCGGTCCTAGACGGTGGAGTGCAGCCGCAGGGTCCTGACCCCGCCGCCCGTGAGCAGCTCCACGACCCGCTCCCCCGCCGGCTTACGGACGGCGGACCCGCACTCCGGGCAGGTGAACGAGTAGAAGGTGGTGCGGCTCGTGGCGCCGATGGCGAGGCGCAGGGCACTAGCGGCGAGCTCGAAGCTGCCCCGGCAGTCCGGGCAGCCCGCCTTGAACACCACCGGGGACACATGTCGCATGCCGGCGAACGCGGACGCCGCCGTCATACCCGGCGCGCCTGGCCCGGCGGGCTCGCTCACAGTCCTCGCCCCTGCCTGTCGCGCTGCCCCTCGCCCGACCCCCGGCGCGCGCCGCCCGCCTCGATCCCGTCGTACGCCGCCAGCGCCTCGCGGGCCGCCTGCCGGGCGCTGCCGGCGAGCTCGGGCGGGGAGACGATCCGGCCGTCACGCCCGAGCCGCAGCGCCAGCCGCCGCAGGGACGCCGGATCGGGGGTGCGCAGGGCGATGCGCAGACCGCCGTCGGGAAGCTCGTCCGCGCTGTCGTGCGGGTAGTACTCGGCGACCCAGCGCCCGCCGGGGCCGACCTCCACCACGACCTCGGGGTCCTCGGCGGCGGGCTGCACCAGCCCCTCCGACAGGTCCCGCAGCTCCACCTCCGGCGGCGCGGACGGCTCGTCCATGATGCGGATCTCGGCGACCCGGTCGAGCCGGAAGGTGCGCCGGGCCTCGGAGCGGCGGCACCAGGCCTCGACATACGTGTGCCCGACGCTGACGAGCCGGATGGGGTCGATCTCGCGCTCGGTGACCTCGTCGCGGGCCGGCGAGTAGTAGCGGATCCACAGCCTGCGGCGCTCCGAGATCGCCCGGTCGACGTCGGCGAAGACGCCGCCCTCGGACTCGAAGGTGACGGACAGGCGCGAACTGGCGCCCGCGGCCTCGCCCGCCGAGGTCTCCACCTTGGCGGTCGCCCGCAGCAACGCCTGCCGGTCGCTCTCCCGCAGGCCGGGCAGGGTCGCCACGGCCCGTGCGGCGACGAGCAGCGCCGTGGCCTCGTCGGCGGCCAGCCGCAGCGGCTCGGCGGCGTCCGCGCCGAGGGCGGCGGGATTGTGCCACCAGATGCGCTCGCCGTCGGTGTCGATGTCGAGCAGATCGCCGCCGCGGAAGCTGGTGCCGCACATGGGCAGCACGTCGAGGTCGGAGACCAGCTCGTCCTCGGTGATGCCGAAGGCGCGCGCGACGTCCTCCACCCGGGCACCGGGGCGCTCCCGCAGATACGTCACGAGGGACAGCATCCGTCGGGTCTGGTCGATGGCGTTCACGGGCCTGACCGGTTTACCTGCCACTGTGTCCGCTCCCCCTCAGCCCTTGGCCACGGCACGCAGCCGGTCCACCACGTCCGCACGCAACTCCGCGGGCTCCAGCACCACCACGTCCGGCCCGAACTCGACCAGCCAGGCGTCCAGGCCGTGCCCGTACGGAATCTCCAACTCGTCCCAGCCGTCGCCCAGTTCCCGGACCGCGGTGGCCTTCGCCCGAAGGGGGTATCCCGCGTCGGTACGGAGCCGGATCAGCGCGGAGCGGTCGGCGGTCTCCCCCGCCCAGCTCGCGACCGTCTCACGGACGGTGACGACGTCGGGCACGGGGGCGGTGAACCGCGCCCCGCGCGAGCGCACCCTGCCCGTGATCCGGGACAGCCTGAAGACCCGCTCGGCACCGCGGTCGCGGTCGTAACCGGCCAGGTACCAGTGGCCGCGCCAGCACTCCAGCGCCCACGGTTCGACGTGCCGGGGCTCGGGCTGGGCCGCATTGGCCTTGCGGTACTCGAAGAGGACCGGCCTGCGGTCGCGGCAGGCCAGCATCAGCGGCTCGAAGGCGGCCTCGTGCACCGGAATGCGCGGCTCCAGCGCGCTGTGCGCCTCGTACGGGTCGACGTCCTCGGGCAGTCCGGCCGCGCGCAGCTTCTGCAGCGCGCCGCTCGCGGCACCGGCCAGCCGGGCCTGCTGCCACACCTTGGCGGCGAGCCCGAGCGCGGCGGCCTCCTCGGCGTCCAGGGTGATCGGCGGCAGGCGGTTGCTGTCACGACGCGCGAGATAGCCGATCTCGCCGTCGAGGCTCTCCACCGTCTCGATGACAAGCCCGAGTTCCCGCAGGTCGTCCTTGTCCCGCTCGAACATGCGGTTGAAGGAGTCGTCGGATCCCGCTTCGAGGTAGGCCTCGATGGACTCGCGCAGCTCACGCTTGCTGAGTGGCCGCCGTGTCCCGAGCAGACACAGCGCCAGGTTCATCAGCCGCTCGGCCTTGGCAATGGCCATCGACGCCCTTCTCCCTATGGTGCTTACGACGGATGACCGTACCGCCCCGCGGTGGCCCGGCAAAAGCCGAGGGCCCATGCCCGGACAGGCATGGACCCCGGATGACCGGCTCTGATCACTGTCCGATCGGACAGTGATCAGACTCCGAGCAGATCGACCACGAAGATCAGCGTCTCGCCGGGCTGGATCGCCGGGGTCGGACTCTGGTTGCCGTAGGCGAGGTGGGCGGGGACGGTCAGCTGCCGTCGGCCGCCGACCTTCATGCCCTGCACGCCCCGGTCCCAGCCCGCGATGACGCGGCCGCCACCGAGCGGGAAGCGGAACGGCGCGCCTCGGTTCCAGCTGGCGTCGAACTCCTCGCCCGTGCTGAACGCCACGCCCACGTAGTGGACGGTCACGGTCTGACCGGCCTGCGCAACCGGGCCGTCGCCCTCCCAGATGTCCTTGATCTCGAGGTCCGCCGGGGGCTCGCCCCCCGGGAAGTCGACCTCGGGCTTGTCGATGCTCACGTGTTCAGCTCCTGCTTGTCTGCGGAAAGGCAACGACCCAAGTCTGACATCTTCGAGGCGTCACATCTTCGCCAGGATGTCGACGGAGAAGACCAGAGTGGAGTCCTTCTCGATGCCACTGCCCTCCGGCGGGTTGTCGCCATAACCCAGCTCGGGCGGGATCACGACGAGGACGCGGCTGCCGACCTTCTTGCCGGTCAGACCCTGCGACCAGCCCTTGACGACCTGCTGGAGCGAGAACGACGTCAGCTGCTTCCTGCCGTACGTGGAGTCGAACTCCTTGCCGCCGTCCCAGACCACGCCCTTGTACTGCACGAGCACGGTCTCCTGTGCGCCGACCTCGGCGCCGTCGCCCTCGAGGACGTACTCCGCGACGAGCTTCTTCGGCGCGTCGCTCTTCGGTACCTCGATGGAGGGCGCCTTGCCGTCGGTGTTGGTACCCACCTTCGGCAGAGCGGCGTCGTCCTGGGGGACTTCCTTGCCCTTGGCGGAGCTCTTGGCGTTGAAGGCGTCCTGCACGTCGACCACGAACACCAGCGTGTCGGAGCCCTTGATGCCCGCCTGCTCGTTGCCCTGCTCGCCATATCCCAAGGTGGGCGGCACGGAGAACTCGACGCGGCTGCCGGCCTTCTTGCCACCGAGCGCGTACCGCCAGCCGTCGATGATGCCGGCCTCCTTGGAGAGCTGGACGATCAGCGGGGTCTTGCGGTCGTAGGAGTTGTCGAAGACCATCGCGCTCTCCCAGATCTGGCCCAGGTAGTCCGCCAACACGAAGTCGTTCTCCGCGACGCTCTTGCCGCCGCCGGCGATGACCGTCTTCACCGCGAGGTCCTTGGAGGGCTCGCCACCGCCCTTGGCTACCGTCGGCTTCTCACCGAACTTCGTCCCCGCGGTGATCGCCGGCAGCGGGCCGTCGACGATCTTCGGCGGCGCCGACGCGTCCGACGCCCCGGACGTCGTGCTGTCGCCGGCGTTGCTCGAACCGGAGTCTTCCTCACCACATGCGGCGAGTGTGACCAGTCCGGCGGGGACTGCGATGAGGAGTGAGCGTCGGCGCACGGTGGGGGCCTCGTATCGGTATCGGTCGATGCTGCTGGATGAGTGCTCGATCAGCGCGCGCAACTCTACGGCGTGAGAAGGGCACCGTACGGCTAACGTACGGTGCCCGTGTGGCGTTCCGCTTCTCGTGCGGAACCCGTTTCTCACCCCGTCCGGCTCACATTCCGGCGATCAACTTCTCCACCCGGTCGTCCACCGAACGGAACGGGTCCTTGCACAACACGGTGCGCTGCGCCTGGTCGTTGAGCTTGAGATGGACCCAGTCGACGGTGAAGTCCCGGCGCTGCTCCTGAGCCCGTCGGATGAAATCGCCACGCAGCCGGGCCCGAGTGGTCTGCGGCGGAACGGACTTTCCCTCGAAGATCTTCAGGTCGTTCGCGACCCGGGCGGCCTGCCCCTTCCTCTCGAGCAGGTAGTACAGGCCACGGCGGCGGTGGATGTCGTGGTAGGCGAGGTCTATCTGCGCGACCCGCGGATTCGACATGGTCATGTTGTGCTTGGCCCGGTACCGCTCCAGGAGCTTGTACTTCATGACCCAGTCGATCTCGGTGTCGATGCGGTCGAGGTCCTCGGCCTCGATCGCCTCCAGCGTGCGGCCCCACAGCTCCAGCACGCGCTCGACGGTGCCGGTGCGGATGCCGCGGCGCTCGCAGAAGTCCACCGCCTTCTCGAAGTACTCCCGCTGCACCTCCAGCGCGGACGCCTCCCTGCCACTGGCCAGGCGCACCTTCCGGCGCCCGGTGATGTCGTGACTCACCTCACGGATCGCCCGGATCGGGTTCTCCAGGGTGAGGTCGCGCATCACCGTGCCCGCCTCGATCATGCGCAGCACCAGGTCGGTGGCGCCGACCTTGAGCAGCATGGTCGTCTCGGACATGTTCGAGTCGCCCACGATGACGTGCAGACGCCGGTAGCGCTCGGCATCGGCGTGCGGCTCGTCGCGCGTGTTGATGATGGGCCTCGAGCGGGTGGTCGCCGAGGAGACGCCCTCCCAGATGTGCTCGGCCCGCTGACTGACGCAGTACACGGCACCACGCGGCGTCTGCAGCACCTTGCCGGCGCCGCACAGCAACTGCCTCGTCACCAGGAACGGAATGAGGATGTCCGCGAGCCGCGAGAACTCCCCGTGCCGGGCCACGAGATAGTTCTCGTGGCAGCCGTAGGAGTTGCCGGCGGAGTCCGTGTTGTTCTTGAAGAGGTAGACGTCGCCCGCGATTCCCTCCTCGTGCAGGCGTCGTTCGGCGTCCACCAGGAGTCCTTCGAGGATGCGCTCGCCCGACTTGTCGTGGGTGACGAGTTCGATCACGTTGTCACATTCGGGTGTGGCGTATTCCGGATGCGATCCCACGTCCAGATAGAGGCGGGCCCCATTGCGCAGAAAGACATTGCTGCTGCGGCCCCATGACACGACACGGCGGAAGAGGTACCGCGCCACCTCGTCAGGCGACAGGCGGCGCTGTCCCCTGAACGTGCACGTGACGCCGTACTCGTTCTCCAGCCCGAAAATGCGGCGGTCCATGACTGAACATTACGCCTGATGACCCGAACTGAAACGGGGTTCGACGGCACGGTTTGGATCATTTTCCGATGAAGCCGCAACCACCGCCTGCCGGGCGGGAGCTGCGAGGACCCGTCCGGTGCACGCCAGGACGAGCAGGGACACCACCCCGGCCGCCCCGGGCAGGGCGAACCCCCACAGCGCCCCGCCGTGCTCCACGACGGGCCCCGCCAGGCCCGTACCCACCGAGGCACCCACCGTGAACGTCGTCACCAGCCACGAGAACGCCTCCGTCACCGTCCCCCGCGGCGCGTGCACGTCGACCAGAACGAACGCGCAGGCGATGCACGGCGCCAGGAAGACACCCGCGAGCACGGTCAACGCGACCATCGCGACCACACCCGGCATCAACGTCAACGGCAGATAACACACCGCCAGAAACGCCACCAGCACCCGCAGTCGCCGCGCGGGCTCACCGGTCCACCGCCGGGCCCCGTACACCGCTCCCCCGATCAGCGCACCCAGCCCCAGGGCCGCCATCAGCCAGCCGTACACGGCGTCACCGCCGTGCTCGTCCGCGTACGGCACGGAAGCGACGGTGATGGACCCGAGCGCCATCCCGATGAACAGGAAGGCGCCCAGCAACGCCAGCAGCCCGGACGAACGCAGCGCGCCCAGCCAGTGCGCCTCGCGCGGCGCCGACCGCCACGCGCGCGAGGGGGGCGACACCACCACGGACAGAGCCCCCAGCACACCCAACCCGTTCAGCACCAACAGCGCGACCAGCGGCGACCACAGCGACACGCACACCGTCACGAGCAGCGGCCCGACGGTGAACATGACCTCCTGCGCGACGGCGTCCATCGCGTACGCCGCGTGCACCTGGTCCTCCTTGCGCAGCACACTCGGCCACAACGCCCGCAGCCCACCCTCCAGCGGCGGCGTGAACAGCCCCGCGGCCCCCACCGCCCCGTACGCGAGCGCGACCGTCCCGGTCCCGGCGAAGGCGAACACGGCCATGGCCAGCCCCGACGCCACGGCGGCCGGCAACTGCACGCGCGGCTGCCCGCACAGGTCCACGAGCCGCCCCAGCACCGGCTGCCCCACCGCGTTGGCGACCCCGTACACAGCGGCCAGCGCCCCCGCAAGGCTGTACGAACCGCCCTCCGCCCGCACGAACAGCACGATCGCGATCGCCGCCGTCGCGTTGGGCAACCGCCCCACGAGCGTGCCGACGAGCAGCCGCACGGCATGCCGCGCCCGGAGAATGTCCAGATAACCGGCGACCACGACCCACCCCCTCCTCCGAACCGACCAACGAGGTTTTACGTATAACTTTCTGCGCCATACGTACCATGTCGCCTGTTCACGAGTCCAGACGAAAGCGCAGGCGCGAACAGTGGCACGAGGCAGCACCCGTCCCACGAGCCGGGACGTCGCCCAGGCCGCCGGCGTCTCCCAGGCCGCGGTCTCCCTGGTCCTCGGCGAGAAGTGGCGCGGCCGCGTCTCGGAACCCACGGCCCAACGGGTCCGGGAGGCCGCGCACGAACTGGGCTACCGCCCCAACCTCGCCGCCCGCAACCTCCGCCTCGGCCGCACCCGCACCGTGCTCCTCGTCGTACCCGCCCTGACCACCGAGTTCTTCGCGGAGGTCTACACCGGCGCCGCACGCATCGCCGCCGAACACGGCTTCGGAGTCGTCCTCTACCCCTCCCCCGAAGGCGTCGGCCCCGCCCGCGACCCCTTCGCCTCCGCCCAGGCCGCCCTGGACGGCGTCATCGCCTCCTCCATGGCCGCCGACGCACTCAGCGCGATCAGGGGCGACCAGCTCCCCCTCGTCATGCTGGACAGCGACCCGGACGGCAGCCTCGGCGCCGCCACGGTCAACCTGGACATCGCCGACGGCATCCGCCAGGTCGCGGAACACCTCCTGACCCTGGGCCACCGCCGCTTCCTCCACCTCGCGGCGGACGTCCCCTCCTGGACCTTCGAGGTACGCGCCCACGAACTGGCGACACGGCTCGCCGCCACCCCCGGCACCGAGCTGCGCACCGCCCGCGCCCCCATCTCCATCGAAGGCGCCCAGAAAGCCACCGAAGCCGCGCTCACCGCACCGGGACCCCGCCCCACCGCACTCGTCTGCGACGACGACAAACTCGCCGCCGGCGCCTACAAAGCCGCCCGACGGGCCGGGCTCCGCATCCCCGACGACCTCTCGGTCACCGGCCTGGACGACCTCGGCCTCGCCACGGCCATCGACCCCGAACTGACGACCGTCCGCCTCGACGCGGAACTCTTCGGCGAACACGGCATGCGCGCCCTGCTCGCGGTCATGGAGGGCCTCACTCCCGACGCGGGAGACATCCCGGTGAACCTGGTCGTACGAGGCTCCACGGCACCACCGCCACAACACTGAACGGCGCCGGGGCACATGGCACCCGGCGCCGCTCGAAGGCCCTCACTCGGGGCCGCCCACTACTCCTCGCCCTTGTCCCCGCCCTCGTCCTCGTCCGGCAGGGACAGGTCCTCGGCATCGGCTCCCGCACCCGACTCCAGCAGCCGCGACAGCTGACCTCCCACGATCCGCTTGAACTTCCGCTTCTGCGGACGCGTACGGTCCAGCACCGCGACCTCCAGCCGCTCCGCCGGAATCTCCCGCTCACTGCCGTTCGTGTCACGGGACAGCGCCTGCACCGCCAGCCTCAGCGCCTCCGCCAGCGTCATACCGTCCCGGTGCCGCTGGTCCAGGTACCCGCTGATCTGTTCCGCGTTGCCGCCGACCGCGACCGAGCCGTGCTCGTCCACGATCGAACCGTCGTGCGGCAGCCGGTAGATCTGGTCACCGTCGGCACTGTCGCCGACCTCGGCCACGACCAGCTCCACCTCGTACGGCTTCTCGGCCTGGCTGGAGAAGATCGTGCCCAGCGTCTGCGCGTAGACGTTGGCCAGACCCCGGGCCGTCACATCGTCCCGGTCGTACGTGTAACCGCGCAGGTCCGCGTAGCGCACCCCACCGATCCGCAGATTCTCGTACTCGTTGTACTTACCGGCGGCCGCGAAACCGATCCGGTCGTAGATCTCGCTGAACTTGTGCAGCGCACGGGACGGGTTCTCGCCGACGAACACGATGCCGTCGGCGAACTGCAGCACGACCAGACTGCGGCCACGGGCGATGCCCTTACGGGCGTACTCCGCCCGGTCGGCCATGGCCTGCTGGGGTGAGACATAGAACGGCGTCGACACCGGTTATCCATCCCTTTCTGGAGATGTCACTGGACCACCTGACAACACGAACACACCGCTAAAGCAGCGCGGCCCGCGGACCCTCGGGCTGCTCCAGTCGCCGCTCCAGCACCGCGCGGGCGAGCTCCGCACCCTCGTCCTCGCCCAGCCGGCGGACACCGTCCTCGGTGATCACAGTGATGATCGGATAGATCCGGCGCGCGACATCGGGACCACCGGTCGCCGAGTCGTCGTCCGCCGCGTCGTACAGCGCCTGCACCACGAGCGTCGTGGCCTGCTCCTCCGTCAGGTCCTCACGGAACAGCTTCTTCATCGCACCACGGGCGAAGATCGACCCCGACCCGGTCGTCGCGTAGTTCCGCTCCTCGGACCGCCCGCCCGTCACGTCGTACGAGAAGATGCGGCCCCGACCCCGGTCCACGTCGTAACCGGCGAACAACGGCACCACGGCCAGCCCCTGCATCGCCATACCCAGATTCGACCGGATCATCGTGGACAGGCGGTTCGCCTTGCCCTCCAGGGACAGCTGCGCGCCCTCGACCTTCTCGAAGTGCTCCAGCTCCAGCTGGAACAGCTTCACCATCTCCACGGCCAGACCCGCCGTACCGGCGATGCCCACCGCCGAGTACTCGTCCGCCGGGAAGACCTTCTCGATGTCCCGCTGGGCGATCATGTTGCCCATGGTGGCCCGCCGGTCACCGGCGAGGACGACCCCACCGGGGAAGGTGACCGCCACGATCGTGGTGCCGTGCGGTGCCTCGACGACGCCCTGCACCGGCGGCAGCTGCCGGTTTCCCGGGAGCATGTCCGGCTGGTGCTCACCGATGAAGTCCATGAACGAAGAGGACCCGGGCGTCAGGAAGGCAGCAGGTAGACGCCCGGTGCTACGAGTGTTGGCTTCCACGAAGTTCCCTCCAGGTAGGCGGCAGCCCGACGAACAGCGTCGGGATCGTCTCCCAACTTGCCGATGGCCGAATTACAGTTGAAGCACAGTACGCCACGGACCTTACCCGTCTTGTGGCAGTGATCCACGTGTGCGGCCGGAGCCTTCAGGCAGATCACGCAGAGGCCCTTCTGGGCGGCGACCATCGCGTCACGCTCGGCTTCGGTGAGGCCGTACTGGCGTTTCAGATGACGTGCCCGCCCTTCGATTGCCCGGCAGGCCTTGCAGGCTGTCGACAGGCCGTCGGAGGCAGTCCTGTTGCGATCCCACTCGGAGCGCGGCTTGATCTCCCCGCAGCGCTGGCAGTACTTGTGCCCTTCCGGTGCGGCAACCCTCGGGCGGGGCTTCCTACCGCGGGCATCCTGGCGCTGCCGGTAGTACGCCGCGGAGCACTCCCGGCAGTACGCCTGGATACCGTCCCTCATCGCCTTGTTGCTCGCGAAGGCTGCTCGCGGCTTGTACTGCTTGCACCGCGAGCAGCGCTTCACGCTTTCGTCGGACAACCCCAACCCCCCCACCGCACCCTTCGAAACGAAGGTGAAGTCACTCTCCACCCTTCTGAACGAAGGAGCGCACGAAGTCCTCGGCATTTTCTTCGAGGACGTCATCGATTTCGTCCAGGACGGAGTCCACGTCGTCGTTCAGCTTTTCCTGGCGCTCCTTGAGGTCCTCGGAAGCCTGTGCGTCCTGCGTCTGCTCCTCGACCTCCTCGGTGGAACGTGTGGCCTTCTGCTGCCCGCCACCGGTGTCCTTGGTCGCCATAACCCTCACCCCGCTCGGTTCGCCCGACACAGTTGCTCGGTCAAGATCAGACCCTACAAGCCGGGTCCGACATCGGCCCCGCGATTCTCCAACGAACGGGGGCCATCTCGATGGTTCCCGGACGGGGTGGGTTTCCACCCTGTCCGGCGGTCTTCTCCGTGTACCCGCTCGGCCCGCCTATCCGCCGGTCAGGACCTTGACCAGGTCTTCCGCGGTGCGGCAGCGGTCCAGGAGTTCCTTGACGTGGTTACGCGTTCCGCGAAGCGGTTCCAGGGTTGGGACCCGTTGCAGCGAGTCCCGGCCCGGCAGATCGAAGATCACCGAGTCCCAGGAGGCCGCCGCGACGTCGTCCGCGTACTGCTCCAGGCAGCGCCCGCGGAAGTACGCGCGGGTGTCCTCCGGCGGCTTGGTGCGGGCCCGCTCGATCTCCGTCTCGTCCAGGAGCCGCTTGATGCGGCCCCGGTCCACCAGTCGGTTGTAGAGGCCCTTGTCGGGCCGTACGTCGGCGTACTGGAGGTCCACGAGGTGCAGCCGGGCGGCGTCCCAGTCCAGGTCGTCCCGGCGGCGGTAGCCCTCCATGAGCTCCCGCTTGGCGACCCAGTCCAGTTCGCCGGCCAGGGTCATCGGGTCGTTCTCGAGCCGGTTGAGGGTGTCCTCCCAGCGGCCCAGGACGTCCTTGGTCTGGTCGTCGGCGTCCGCGCCGTACCGTTCCTCCACGTATTTGCGGGCCAGCTCGTAGTACTCCATCTGGAGCTGTACCGCGGTGAGGGTGCGCCCGCTGCGGAGCGTGATCAGGCGCTTGAGCGACGGGTCGTGCGAGACCTGGTGCAGGGTGCGGACCGGCTGGTCGACGGCCAGGTCGACCGCGATGAAGCCGTCCTCGATCATCGAGAGCACCAGGGCCGTCGTGCCCAGCTTGAGATAGGTCGAGATCTCGGACAGGTTGGCGTCGCCGATGATCACGTGCAGTCGCCGGTACTTCTCGGCGTCCGCGTGCGGTTCGTCGCGCGTGTTGATGATGGGCCGCTTCAGCGTGGTCTCGAGGCCCACCTCGACCTCGAAGTAGTCCGCGCGCTGGCTGAGCTGGAAGCCGTGCTCGTGCCCGTCCTGGCCGATGCCGACGCGACCGGCGCCGGTGAAGACCTGGCGGGAGACGAAGAAGGGTGTCAGGTGGCGCACGATGTCCGAGAAGGCGGTCTCCCGCTTCATCAGGTAGTTCTCGTGTGTGCCGTAGGAGGCGCCCTTGTTGTCGGTGTTGTTCTTGTAGAGGTGGATGGGCTGGGCGCCGGGCAGCTGGGCGGCGCGTTCGGCGGCCTCGGCCATGATGCGTTCGCCGGCCTTGTCCCACAGGACGGCGTCGCGCGGGTTGGTGACCTCCGGGGCGCTGTATTCGGGGTGGGCGTGGTCGACGTAGAGCCGTGCTCCGTTGGTGAGGATCACGTTGGCGAGGCCGATGTCCTCGTCGGTGAGCTGGCTGGAGTCGGCGGCCTCACGGGCGAGGTCGAAGCCTCGCGCGTCCCGGAGCGGGTTCTCCTCCTCGAAGTCCCAGCGGGCCCGGCGGGCCCGGTGCATCGCCGCCGCGTAGGCGTTGACGATCTGGGACGAGGTGAGCATGGCATTGGCGTTCGGGTGGCCGGGGACGGAGATTCCGTACTCCGTCTCGATGCCCATTACTCGCCGTACGGTCATGCGGCCCTCCTTGCCCGGCGGCGCCCGTGGTGGGCTCCGCTCAAGTACCGCTGGCGCTCCGATGCGTGTGCGGTGCCCGTCCCCGCACTGCGCGACTCGGCGGTATGGAAGAGCCTAGAACGCCTTTGCGCTGGTGGGGAGATCATTTGCGGCATTGCCTTGCTCCAGTCGGAGCTCCGGAAAACAGTCGGCTGCGGGTACCCGTTGTGGGCACCCGCAGCCGCCCCGCCTTTTACAGGTATTGACCGGTGTTCGCCACCGTGTCGATGGAGCGTCCGGTGTCCGCGCCCTGCTTTCCGGTGACGAGCGTACGGATGTACACGATCCGCTCGCCCTTCTTTCCGGAGATGCGGGCCCAGTCGTCCGGGTTGGTGGTGTTGGGCAGGTCCTCGTTCTCCTTGAACTCGTCCACGCAGGCTTGGAGGAGGTGGGAGACGCGGAGGCCCTTCTGGTCGGCTTCCAGGAAGTCCTTGATCGCCATTTTCTTGGCGCGGCCCACGATGTTCTCGATCATGGCGCCGGAATTGAAGTCCTTGAAGTAGAGGACTTCCTTGTCGCCGTTGGCGTAGGTGACCTCGAGGAAGCGGTTCTCCTCGGATTCGGCGTACATCTGTTCCACCGCGGTCTGGATCATGCTCTGGACGGTGGCCGCGCGGTCCTTCTCGTGCTCGGTGAGGTCGTCCGCGTGGAGTGGGAGGCGCTCGGTGAGGTACTTGCCGAAGATGTCCTTGGCCGCTTCGGCGTCCGGACGTTCGATCTTGATCTTCACGTCGAGGCGGCCGGGCCGCAGGATGGCGGGGTCGATCATGTCCTCGCGGTTGGAGGCGCCGATCACGACCACGTTCTGCAGGCCCTCGACGCCGTCGATCTCGGCGAGCAGCTGGGGGACGATGGTGTTCTCCACGTCCGAGCTGACGCCGGAGCCGCGGGTGCGGAAGAGGGATTCCATCTCGTCGAAGAAGACGATGACGGGGGTGCCCTCGCTGGCCTTCTCCCGGGCGCGCTGGAAGACCAGGCGGATCTGCCGCTCGGTCTCGCCGACGTACTTGTTCAGGAGCTCGGGGCCCTTGATGTTGAGGAAGAAGCTCTTGCCCGAGGCCTGGCCGGTCACTTCGGCGACCTTCTTGGCCAGTGAGTTGGCGACGGCCTTGGCGATGAGCGTCTTGCCGCATCCGGGAGGTCCGTAGAGCAGGACGCCCTTGGGGGGTCGCAGCTCGTGCTCCCGGAACAGGTCGGGGTAGAGATAGGGGAGCTCGACAGCGTCTCGGATGGCTTCGATCTGTCCGCCGAGGCCGCCGATCTGCTCGTAGCCGATGTCGGGGACCTCTTCGAGGACGAGTTCCTCGACCTCGCTCTTGGGAACGACCTCGTAGACGTAGCCCGAGCGGGATTCGAGCAGGAGGGCGTCGCCGGGGCGGATGTTGATGCCGCGCAGCGGCTCCGCGAGTCGTACGACGCGCTCCTCGTCGGTGTGGCCGAGTACCAGGGCTCGCTCGCCGTCCTCGAGGATCTCCTTGAGGGTGACGATGTCGCCGACGCTCTCGTACTCCATGGCCTCGACCACGTTGAGTGCTTCGTTGAGCATCACTTCCTGGCCGCGTCGGAGCTCGTCGAGCTCGACGCTCGGGCTGACGTTCACCCGGAGTTTGCGGCCGCCGGTGAAGATGTCGGCGGTGCCGTCCTCGTTGGCCTGCAGGAAGACACCGAAGCCTGCCGGTGGCTGGGCCAGCCGGTCGACTTCTTCCTTGAGGGCCACGATCTGGTCGCGGGCCTCGCGGAGTGTTCCGGCGAGTCGTTCGTTCTGGGCGGACACGCCGGCCAGGTTGGTCTGCAGCTCGACAATCCGCTCTTCGAGAATTCTCGTGTGCCGCGGAGATTCGGCGAGCTTGCGTCGCAGGACGGCGATCTCCTGCTCAAGGTAGGCCACCTGCCCGGCCGGGTCCTCGGACCCGCGTCCCGGGCGGATGCCGCGGTTCATGTCGTCGTCGTGGGCTGCCACGGTCCTCACCTCCTCCAAGGGGAGCTGGACGCTTCCAGACCCTACCTGGGTGGGTGTCGATTGAAACCCCTAGATCACAAAGACTGTCGGGGTGTGTCCGATCTTCACCCTTGCGCTCTCCCTCACGCCAGGGGAATACCCACGGAACGTGAGTGGAACCCAGCCGGAGGTAGGGTCGAAGCGTTCAACACCCGTCAGAGCTGGCCGGATTCCCGAACGGCTCGGCGTAGGAAACGGCAGGAGAGATGACTGTGCAGCAGGAGGCCGGAGTCGACGGCGAGGCTCTGGAGGTCTGGATCGATCAGGACCTGTGTACCGGCGACGGCATCTGCGCCCAGTACGCGCCGGAGGTGTTCGAGCTGGACATCGACGGTCTGGCCTACGTGAAGGGCGCGGACGACGAGCTTCTCCAGACCGCGGGAGCGACAACGCCCGTACCGTTGCCGCTTCTCGCGGACGTGGTCGACTCCGCGAAGGAGTGTCCGGGCGAGTGCATCCATGTACGTCGTGTTTCGGACAGGGCCGAGGTCTACGGCCCGGACACAGAGTGACCAAAATGTGACTTGGCCCGCACGCTCCGTGATTTTGCCCGGTGTGTCACACCGGCTGCGGCGGGCCTTGGGTCACACGGTGTGTGCTTGGGACGGCGTGTCGCGGACGAACGCGCCCTTCTCCCACTGCCACTTCACGTCGTCCGTGACGTCGGGGCAGCAACTGGGCACGTCGGCCGACGAGTAGCCGAGCAGCGTGGCGCGGACGGCGCCGTCGCGCACCGCGAAGTCGGTGACCGTTCGGCGGTCCCGGGGGTTCACGAGAGTGGCCACGACGCGGGGCTTGCCGTCTTCGGCGTCCCGGGTGATGACGTAGACGCCGTCGGGCGGTGTGCCCATGGGCGCGTCGCAGTGCACGACGGCCACCGTCTCGGGCCGGCCGTCGCCGTCGAGGTCTCCGGAGGCCTTCTTCTGCACCAGCGCCTCGACCGGTCCGCACTCGAGGGGGAATGTGACGGCCGCCGGGTCGGGCGGCGCGATGTGCGCGGGGGCGTTCTTCGGTTCGGGTGCGGCGGTCTGGGCCGCCGTGGCGGCGTCGGGTTGCAGGACCGAGGACAGGGCCACGACCGCGGCGAGGGCCGTGGCGGTGGCGACCCAGTGGATCGGGCGGGCGTGCGTGTGTGACAGGTCCGGAACGGCGGGGTGCTGCACGAGGAGTGTCTCCTGTGAGGGCTGTGCCGGCGGGGGGTGGCCAGCATCGTGCCACACGTCACAGTGCGGGGGAACGGCGGGGTGGGTACTGGGCCGGACCGCGCCG
>NZ_BAABCQ010000031.1:0-34037 GCF_039539045.1 Streptomyces marokkonensis | reverse complement strand
GCCGGTCGCCGGTCGCCGGTCGCCGGTCGCCGGTCGCCGGTCGCCGGTCGCCGGTCGCCGGTCAACGCGAAAGCGCCGTGGTGGAGTTCCCGGACGGTCTCGGGAACTCCACCACGGCACCTGTACGTTGATCGCGGCACGGGCCGCCTCAGCGGCCGGAGCCTCCACCGGCGTTGGGGCCGTCGTAGTCCTCGCCGTAGGCGCCCTTGGCGGGGCGGCGGCGGCGCATGGGCGGCTCGACGCCGTCCGCGAGGCGTCGGGCGGTCAGCAGGAAGCCGGTGTGGCCGATCATCCGGTGGTCCGGACGGACGGCCAGGCCCTCGACGTGCCAGTTGCGGATCATCGACTCCCAGGAGGTCGGCTCGTTGAAGCAGCCGATCTCGCGGATGGACTCGACCGTGCGGGCGAGCTGGGTGGTCGTCGCGACGTAGCAGCACAGGATGCCGCCGGGCACGAGCGCCTTGGAGACGGCCTCCAGGCACTCCCAGGGGGCGAGCATGTCGAGGATGACGCGGTCGACGTCGGCGTCGGACAGGTTGTCCTGGAGGTCGCCGACGGTGAGTTGCCAGGCGGGGTGCGGGCCGCCGAAGTAGCGCTCCACGTTCTGCTGGGCGATCTCGGCGAAGTCCTCGCGGCGCTCGTAGGAGTGCAGCATGCCCTGGTCGCCGATGGCGCGCAGCAGGAAGCTGCTGAGGGAGCCGGAGCCCACACCGGCTTCGACGACGCGCGCGCCGGGGAAGATGTCGGCGAAGGCGAGGACCTGCCCCGCGTCCTTCGGGTAGACGACGGCTGCCCCGCGGGGCATGGACAGGACGTAGTCGGGGAGCAGGGGGCGCAGCGCGAGGTAGGCGACGTTCCCGGTGGTGCGGACAACGCTGCCCTCGGGAGCACCGATCAGTTCGTCGTGGGGGAAGGAACCCTTGTGGGTGTGGAAGTTCTTCCCGGCCTCGAGCGTGAACGTGTAGTGGCGGCCCTTGGGGTCGGTCAGCTGAACCTGGTCCCCGACCTTGAAGGGCCCGCGCCTGCGGGCGGCACCGGTCGGTTCGGACATGTGACCAGCCTACCGGTCCCCGGCGGGGCCGCCGACCACACCGGCGGTCGGGGCGGTGGTCAGGAGTGGCGGGCCATGGCCTTGACGAAGGCCCGCTCGACGTCGGCCGCGGAGAGGACGCCGTAGATCTCGCCGGTCTCCTCGACCACCAGGTACTCGCTCGCCGGGTTGGCGCGCAGTGCGTCCAGGAGTTCCTCGCCGGACAGTTCGGCGGACAGGCGCATGCCCTCGGTGAGGTCCTGGGCGAGGTTGCTGACCGGTACCCAGGGGCGGCGGTGCTCGGGTACGCCGACGATGGCGGCCTCGCGGACCAGCGAGACGGGCCTGCCGTCGCCTTCGACGACGACCAGGGCGCGGGCCCCGGAGGCGTTGGCGCGGCGCAGGGCCTCGGAGAGCGGGGTGTCGGCCGGGACGGGGACGGCGCGCCTGGTGAGAGCGCGGGCGTGCAGCTCCGGGAGGTGTTCGCGCAGGCGGGCCATGCGCAGGCTGTTTCCGGCGCCGGTCCAGATGATGGCGGCGAGGATCGCGGCGAGCAGGGCGTCCAGGATGGTGTCCATGCCGACGTCGTCCGCGGCGCCGGAGCCGAGGGACTGGGTGAGCAGCGGCAGGCCGATCAGGACGGCGATGGCCAGCGCGCGGCCGACCCAGGCGGCGGCGATCGTGCCGTGCATCGGCTTGCCGGTGAGCTTCCAGACGACGGCGCGGAGCATACGGCCACCGTCCAGGGGGAGGCCGGGCAGCAGGTTGAAGGCGGCCACGAGGAGGTTGGAGATCATCAGGCCGGCCAGCAGGACGCCGGGGACGCCGTCGGGGTCGACGGGCAGCAGGGCGGCGTAGAAGACGCCGGCGAGGACGAGGGAGAGCAGAGGGCCGACGAAGGCCAGTACGAACTCGCGGCCGGGGGTCTCGGCCTCCTTCTCGATCTCGGAGACGCCGCCGAAGAACTGGAGCTGGATGCGGCGGACCGGGAGCTTGAAGCGGAGGGCGGCGACGGTGTGTGCCAGTTCGTGGACGAGGACGGAGGCGTAGAAGGCGACCGCGAAGAAGAGGGAGACCAGGTAGCGTGCGGCGCCCAGCTCGGGCAGCACGCGGTCCAGCTGGCCGCCGAACACCCAGGTGATCAGGGCGGCGACCAGGAACCAGCTGGGTGCGACGTAGACGGGCACGCCGAAGGGCCGGCCCATCAGCAGCCCGCCCCCGGGCTCCGGCCGGCGCTGTGGTGGCCGCCCCGGCCCGGGCCCGGCGCTCTGGTGGGCGTCGGTGCGGGGGCTGTCGGCGTGGGTGCCGCGGCCGTCGGGGCCGGACTGCGCGGGCGCAGGGGTGGCGCGGTCGCCTCGGGCGCGGGGGGAGTCCGGCCGGCGACTTTCGGTGCCGGCGTTGCCTGCGGGCGGGCCCGTCGGCCGGCGGACGGTGTCGCCGCCGCCGGAGGCCGGCTCCGGCGGCGGGTCGCCCCGGCCGTCGTGCCCAGGCATCGGCGGCCGTGCCGAGCCGGTGGGGTCGGCGGGGCCGAGGGGGGGCTGCGGATGCCGGTGCGGGTCCGGGACGGCGTCGTCCGGAGTGTGCCGCCCGGTCTCGTTCCGCGCGGAGGCCGCTCGCTCGGGCCTCTCCTCCGGCGTTGCCGGATCCGGCGCCTTGAGGATCAGCGTCTCGGAGCCCGATGTCGTGGGAGGGGTCGCCTCGCGGCCATGCGTCTTCGCGTCCGGCGTCTCGGGGTCCGGCTCACGCGTGGGCGTCTCCCGGTCCGGCTTGCGCATGGGCCTCTCGGAGTCCGGTTCGCTCGCGGAGGTCTCGCGACCGTGTGTTTCAGGGGCCTGTGGCAGTGGGCGGTTCCCGGCGGTCTCCGGTGCCCTTCGGAGCTGTTCCTCGGGGCTTTCGCCCGTCGTCCGGGGCCGGTCCGCGGGTCGTTTCCCGGATGGGCCCGAATCCGCGGGTTCGGGCCGGGTGGCGTCGGCGGCCTGGGCCGGCCCCGCCTGGGGCTCGGCCGACTCGTCGTTGCCGGACCGCGGCTGCCCGCTCCCGCCGCTCACGTCCACGGTGTCCCCTCGTTCGAAGCGTCTCCCGCGCCTGCCGGGCGGGAGGGTCTCGTGTCGATGGTATGCGTCCGTCGCGAACCGTTCCGCCCCGGCACCCCTGTGCTTCCCTTCCGTCGCACGGGTCACGGCCGCGGGCTGGGGCACTGTCGGTGGCGGGCCGTAAGGTCTGTGGGCATGGAGACGAGCTTCGAGGATGTCGCGGAGGACGCCGGCGGATCCGCCCCGTCGGCGGCGACGGTTGCGGACGACGCGGAGGCGGCGCCGGCCCCGGCGGCCACCGCCACGGCCGCCGCACCCGGGCCCGGGCCCGCGGCCGCGCCCGTGTCCGCGGCCAAGGCGCCCGCGTCGCTCTCGCCCTCCCGGGCCGGCGACTTCATGCAGTGCCCGCTGCTGTACCGGTTCCGGGTCATCGACCGCCTGCCGGAGAAGCCGAGCGAGGCGGCGACGAGGGGCACCCTGGTGCACGCTGTGCTGGAGCGGCTCTTCGACGCCCCGGCGGCCGAGCGCACCGCACCGCGGGCCAGGTCGCTGGTCCCGGGGCAGTGGGACCGGCTGCGGGAGAGCAGGCCGGAGGTCGGTGAGCTGTTCGCCGACGATCCGGAGGGCGAGCGGCTGGCGCGGTGGCTCGGCGAGGCGGAACGGCTGGTCGAGCGCTGGTTCACCCTGGAGGACCCGAGCCGGCTGGAGCCCGCCGAGCGGGAGCTGTTCGTCGAGGCCGAGCTGGACTCCGGACTGCGGCTGCGCGGCATCATCGACCGGGTCGACGTGGCGCCCACCGGCGAGGTGCGGATCGTCGACTACAAGACGGGCAAGGCGCCCCGGCCGCAGTACGCGGAGGGCGCGCTGTTCCAGATGAAGTTCTACGCGCTGGTGGTGTGGCGGCTGAAGAAGGTCGTACCGCGGCGTCTGCAGCTCGTCTATCTCGGCAGCGGTGATGTGCTCACGTACGACCCGGTCCTCGCCGACCTGGAGCGGGTGGAGCGCAAGCTGCTGGCGCTGTGGGAGGCCATCCGGCTGGCGACCGAGACGGGCGACTGGCAGCCGCGTCCCACCAAGCTGTGCGGCTGGTGCAACCACCAGGCGCACTGCCCGGAGTTCGGCGGTACTCCCCCGCCCTATCCGCTGCCGGTGAGGGTGGCCGACACCGGCGGCGTCGAGCAGGGCAGAATGGCAGCGGACTAGCGAAGGAGACTTACGTGGCCATCCGCGTCCTACTGGTCGACGACCAGCCGCTGCTGCGCACGGGCTTCCGGATGATTCTGGAGGCGGAGCAGGACATCGCTGTCGTCGGCGAGGCCGGAGACGGCCTTCAAGCACTCGACCAGGTGCGGGCGCTGCAGCCCGATGTGGTGCTGATGGACATCCGCATGCCGCGGATGGACGGTGTGGAGGCGACCCGGCAGATCACCGGGCCCGAGCGGGACGGCCCGGCGAAGGTGCTGGTGCTGACCACCTTCGACCTCGACGAATACGTGGTGGAGGCGTTGAAGGCGGGGGCCAGCGGCTTCCTGCTGAAGGACGCCCCGGCCCATGAACTGGTGCAGGCCATCCGCGTGGTGGCGAGCGGTGAGGCGATGCTCGCGCCGAGCATCACCCGGCGGCTGCTCGACAAGTACGCCACGCATCTGCCGTCCGGCGACGAGCCGATGCCGGACACCCTGCACACGCTGACGGACCGTGAGGTGGAGGTGCTGAAGCTGGTGGCCCGGGGCCTGTCCAACGCGGAGATCGCGGCCGACCTCTTCGTCAGCGAGACCACCGTCAAGACGCACGTGGGTCACGTGCTGACCAAGCTGGGCCTGCGCGACCGGGTGCAGGCCGCGGTGTACGCGTACGAGAGCGGTCTGGTCCGCCCCGGCGCGCAGTAGGCCGCTCGGTACGGTGCGGGTACACCGGCACCCGCACCCACCGGCACCGGCACCGGCACCGGCACACACGAACCGCGAAGGGCGCCCTCTTCCGACTGGAAGAGGGCGCCCTTCGCGTTGTGGCCGTGGCCGGCGGGGCGTCAGCCGCTCACGCCCCGGCCCAGCTCCCACAGCTGGAGCGTCGAGGAGGAGTTGAGGACGTAGGCCGTGCCGGTGATGTCGTCCCGGGCGGCGACGTACTGCTTTCCCTGCCACAGCGGGATCATCGGGACGTCCCTGGCGGTGATGTCCTGGATCTCGTTGAGGGTGTCGACGGCGGAGAGCCGGTCGGCCTCACGCCGGGACTCGGGGATCAGGGTGTCGGTGATCTCCGGGTTCAGGTACGGCGAGTTGAGGGTGTTGCCCTTGTCGAGGAACGGCGCGATGAAGCTGTCCGCGTCGGGGAAGTCGGGGAACCAGCCCATGCCGAAGACGTCGTACTTGCCGTCCAGCTCCGCGTCACGGAACTTCGCCCAGGGCGTGCCCTCGATGTCGACGTCGAAGAGGCCGCTGTCGTTCAGCTGCTTCTGAAGGTGCTCGAACTCCTGCTTGGTCGCGGCACCGTAGTGGTCCGTCGTGTAGTGCATGGTGAACTTCACCGGAGTGGCGATGCCCGCGTCCTCCAGCATGGCCTTGGCCTTGGTGACGCTCGGGTCGCCGTACGTGTTGAAGAACGAGTTGGAGTGCCCGGTGATGCCGGCCGGGACCGTCGAGTACAGCGGCTCGGCCTGGGAGCCGTAGACCGCGGAGACGAGTGCGCTGCGGTTGATGAGCTGGGCCACCGCCTTGCGGACGGCCTTGTCCTTCACCGTCTGCGCGTCCGTGTTGAAGGCCAGGTACCGGATCTCGAGACCGGCCACCTCGATCAGGTCGACGTCGCCTTCCGTGGACTTGGACAGCGTCTGGATCTGCTCCGGCGTCATCGCGCGGGTCATCATGTCGATGTCGCCCTTGTCGAGCGCCTCACCCATGGCCTCGGCGTCGGTGAACGACACCACCTCGACCTTGTCGTTGTTCACCGTCAGGCTCCCCTTGTAGTTGGGGTTCTTGGTGAACACGGACTTGGTCAGTACGCCGTCCTCGACCTCCGCCTTCATGGTGTACGGACCGGAGCCGTCCAGTTCGAAGCCGTCGCGCAGCTTGTCCTTCGGGTAGTCGTCCTTGTTGACGATGCCCGCGACCGGGGTCGACAGCTTGAACGGGAAGGTGGCGTCGGCGGTGTTGAGGTGGAAGATGACCTCACGGTCGCCCTGTGTCTCGACGGTGTCGACGGTCGACAGCAGGGTGTACACCTTGCTGTCGGCCTTGATGGCCAGCGCACGCTCGATGGAGTACTTCACGTCCTCCGCGGTGATGGGGTCGCCGTTGGCGAACTTCAGGCCGTCACGCAGAGTGCAGGAGTAGCGCTCGTTACCGGTGTCGGTGAATCCGCACTGCTCGGCGGCCTCGGGTACGGGTTCACCGTCGCCACGGGGCTGGATCATCAGGGTCTGCGTGGTGTGCCGCAGGATGTTCCAGAGGCCGACGTCGTAGGCGTATGCCGGGTCGAGGGGCGCGGGTGCCGCCTCCGCGGTGAACCGGTCCGTGGTGCCGACGGCGATCGCGTCCCCGTCGCTGCCGCTGTCGGACCCGCCGCAGGCGGCGAGCACCGGCGCGAGCAGACCCACGACGGCCGGCAGCACCAAAGTCTTGCGGTTCATGCTCGAGTTTCTCCAGAGCTGTCGGTCCGTGTATCCGGCATGCAGGGGGTGTCGCGGCGGATCACGGGGGTAGTGGCCAATGTTCTCTCGACGAGATTAGTCCGCGCCCGCACGGGGGTTCGCAGCCACCGGAGTTGAGCCCTCATCACGGAGTGAAACCGGGCGTGGACGCACCGAAAACCCGACAGTGGAAGGATTAGTGCACGGTTTCACCAATCAGGACACAAGGGCACCTCGACAACGTTCGCCAGGCACCTGACAGCACAGCCAGGCCCCCCTGTCGACCCCTGGTGACGTGGGGAACATCACACAGAAGGTTCTGTCGACAGCTGCCTGAATTCGGCCATCCGGAACAGCGGGAATTCCCTCGACGGGCGTCCTCGCGTTGGCTCGCACGGCGGTTCCGGAATTCCCGCGTTAACGCCGCCGCACGCTGGGTGAACGCCTAACGCATTTGGGTCATCAGACCGCGCAGAAATGTCAGGTCGACGTCTTCCAGGGAGCCGACCACCGTGCGCCGGGCGGCGGGGGTGATGGGCACGACCGAGGGCACCGCGACGACGTGGCAGCCGGCGGCCTCGGCGGCGGCGACCCCGGTCGCCGTGTCCTCGACGACGGCACACCGGACCGGGTCCACACCGAGTCCGGCGGCGGCGGCCAGGTACGGGTCCGGGTGGGGCTTGGTGCGCGGCACCTCGTCGCCGGCGACGGTGAGGCCGAAGTGCTGGGAGCCCAGTGAGGTCAGCACGCGGTCGATGATGCGCCGGTGCGAGGCGGAGACCAGGGCTGTGGGGATCTCGTGCGCGGACAGCTCCGCGAGCAGCCGGGCGGCTCCCGGCATGAGCGGCAGGGTACGGCCGATGCGCTTCTCGAAGCCGTCGTTGAGCAGCACGCTGAGCTCGGCGAGCGAGATGCCGGCCCCGGTGGCCTCGATCAGGAATCCCGCGCTGCGGCTCATCGGGCCGCCGACGACCACGTGGCGCCAGGACTCGTCGAGCGTGTGGCCGAGAGAGGCGAAGACCTCGACCTCGACGTCCCACCAGAAGCCCTCGGTGTCCACCAGGGTGCCGTCCATGTCGAGGAGCACGGCCTGCAGGGCGGAGCCTTCGGCCGTACGGGTTCCGAGCGCGGGGACCGTACTGGTCATCCACGTACCTCCTTGAGGGACGGTCAGGCCGGCTCCCACGGAGGGAACCGGCCTGCGATGGACCGACCAGTGTACGTCGTGCGGGACGAGTACGCCTGATGTGACCTCTGAAGCGGGTACCGATGGCCTCAGCGGGCGTTGAAGTACTTCGCCTCCGGGTGGTGGATCACGATGGCGTCGGTGGACTGCTCGGGGTGGAGCTGGAACTCCTCGGACAGCTGGACGCCGATGCGTTCCGGCTGGAGCAGGTCCGCGATCTTGGCGCGGTCCTCCAGGTCGGGGCATGCGCCGTAGCCGAGGGAGAAACGGGCGCCCCGGTACTTCAGGGCGAACATGTCCTCCATCTGGGCCGGGTCCTCCCCGGCGAAACCGAGCTCGGAGCGCACGCGGGCGTGCCAGTACTCGGCGAGGGCTTCGGCGAGCTGGACGGAGAGGCCGTGGAGTTCGAGGTAGTCGCGGTAGGCGTTGGCTTCGAACATGCGGGCGGTCTCCTCGCCGATGCGGGAGCCGACGGTGACGACCTGGAAGCCGACGACATCGGTTTCGCCGGACTCCTCGGGGCGGAAGAAGTCGGCCAGGCACAGGCGGCGGCCGCGGCGCTGGCGCGGGAAGGTGAACCGGGTGCGTTCGTTACCGTCGTCGTCGAGGACGATCAGGTCGTCGTCCTTGGACACGCACGGGAAGTAGCCGTAGACCACGGCCGCTTCCAGCAGGTTGTCCGTCTGGAGCCGGTCCAGCAGCCCGCGCAGCCTCGGCCGGCCCTCGGACTCGACGAGTTCCTCGTACGAGGGCCCGTCACCGGTGCGGGCCTGCTTCAGGCCCCACTGGCCCTTGAACAGGGCGCCCTCGTCCAGCCAGGACGCGTACTCCTTGAGCTGGATGCCCTTGACCACGCGGGTGCCGCGGAAGGGCGTGGTGGGCACCGGGTTGTCAGTGGCGACGTCGGAGCGGACGTGGCCCTCCTCGGGGCGCTCCTCGATCTCCACGGTGGCCGCGCGGACCCGTCGCTGGCGCAGTTCGGGCAGTTTCACGCCGGGCACGCCCCGCTTGATGCCGATCAGGGCGTCCATCAGGCGCAGGCCCTCGAAGGCGTCGCGGGCGTAGCGGACCTCGCCGTCGTAGATCTCGTGGAGGTCCTGCTCGACGTAGGCGCGGGTGAGGGCCGCGCCGCCGAGGATCACGGGGTAGTCGGCGGCCAGCTTGCGCTGGTTCAGCTCCTCCAGGTTCTCCTTCATGATCACCGTGGACTTGACCAGGAGCCCGGACATGCCGATCACGTCGGCCCGGTGCTCGTCGGCCGCCTCGAGGATCGCCGAGACGGGCTGCTTGATGCCGAGGTTGACGACGGTGTAGCCGTTGTTGGACAGAATGATGTCGACGAGGTTCTTGCCGATGTCGTGCACGTCGCCTCGGACCGTGGCGAGCACGATGGTGCCCTTGCCGTCGTCGTCGGTCTTCTCCATGTGCGGCTCCAGATGGGCCACCGCGGTCTTCATGACCTCGGCGGACTGGAGCACGAACGGCAGCTGCATCTGGCCGGAGCCGAACAGCTCACCGACCACCTTCATGCCGTCGAGGAGGGTCTCGTTGACGATGACGAGGGCCGGACGCTGGGTCAGGGCCTCGTCCAGGTCGGCCTCGAGGCCGTTCTTCTCACCGTCGATGATGCGGCGCTTGAGGCGCTCGTCCAGCGGAAGAGCGGCCAGCTCCTCGGCCTTGGACGCCCGCAGCGACTTGGCCGTGGCGCCCTCGAAGAGCGCCATGAGCTTCTGCAGCGGGTCGTAGCCCTCGCGGCGGCGGTCGTAGATCAGATCCAGTGCGGTGGTGACCTGCTCCTCGTCGAACCGCGCGATCGGCAGGATCTTTGACGCGTGCACGATCGCCGAGTCCAGGCCTGCCTTCACGCACTCGTCAAGGAAGACGGAGTTGAGCAGGATGCGGGCGGCCGGGTTCAGGCCGAAGGAGATGTTCGACAGACCGAGGGTGGTCTGCACGTCCGGGTGGCGCCGCTTGAGTTCGCGGATGCCCTCGATGGTGGCGACGCCGTCGCCGCGGGACTCCTCCTGGCCGGTGCAGATGGTGAAGGTGAGGCAGTCGATGAGGATGTCCGACTCGTGGATGCCCCAGTTGCCCGTGAGGTCGTCGATCAGCCGTTCGGCGATCTCGACCTTCTTCTCGGCGGTGCGGGCCTGGCCCACCTCGTCGATGGTCAGGGCGATCAGCGCGGCGCCGTGCTCCTGTGCCAGCTTCGTGACCTTGGCGAACCGGGATTCGGGACCGGCACCGTCCTCGTAGTTGA
Organism: Streptomyces marokkonensis; assembly: GCF_039539045.1. NCBI lineage: Bacteria > Bacillati > Actinomycetota > Actinomycetes > Kitasatosporales > Streptomycetaceae > Streptomyces > Streptomyces marokkonensis. The sequence goes on along the minus strand of NZ_BAABCQ010000031.1, from coordinate 23,900 downwards.
CCGAGTTGATCACCGCTCGCCCGCCGAGCTTCTCCAGCCCGGCGCGCAGGACGTCGACCTCGGTGGAGTCCAGCACGATCGGCAGCGTGGAGGCGGTCGCGAACCGCCCGGCGAGCTCCTGCATGTCGGCGACGCCGTCGCGGCCCACGTAGTCCACGCACAGGTCCAGCATGTGCGCGCCCTCGCGGATCTGGTCGCGGACCATCTCCACGCAGTCGTCCCAGCGGCCTTCCAGCATGGCCTCGCGGAACTTCCTCGACCCGTTGGCGTTGGTCCGCTCCCCGATGGCCAGGTAGGAGGTGTCCTGCCGGAACGGCACGCTCTGGTAGAGGGAGGCCGCGCCCGGCTCGGGGCGCGGGTGTCGCTCGGTGGGGGCGGTGCCCCGTACCCGCTCCACGACCTGGCGCAGGTGCTCGGGTGTGGTGCCGCAGCAGCCGCCGACCAGGGACAGGCCGTACTCGCGTACGAAGGTCTCCTGCGCGTCGGCCAGTTCCGGAGCGGTCAGCGGGTAGTGGGCGCCGTTCTTGCCCAGGACCGGCAGACCGGCGTTGGGCATGCAGGAGAGCGGGATGCGGGAGTGGCGGGCCAGGTAGCGCAGGTGCTCGCTCATCTCGGCCGGGCCGGTCGCGCAGTTCATGCCGATCATGTCGATGCCGAGCGGTTCCAGCGCGGTCAGCGCGGCGCCGATCTCGGAGCCCAGCAGCATCGTGCCGGTCGTCTCCACCGTCACCGAGCAGATCACCGGCAGGTCGAGGCCCAGGGCGTCCAGGGCACGCCGGGCGCCGAGCACGGAGGCCTTGGTCTGCAGCAGGTCCTGTGTCGTCTCCACCAGCAGCGCGTCCGCGCCGCCCGCGACCAAGCCCTCGGCGTTGCGCTGGTAGGCGTCCCGCAGAAGGGTGTACGGGGCGTGGCCGAGGGTGGGGAGCTTGGTGCCGGGGCCGATGGAACCGAGCACCCAGCGTTGCCGGCCGTCCCGCGCGGCGAACTCGTCGGCGACCTCGCGGGCCACCCGGGCACCGGCCTCCGAGAGCTCGTGGACACGCTCGGGAATGTCGTACTCGGCCAGCGCGGAGTGGTTTGCACCGAAGGTGTTGGTCCCCACGCAGTCGACGCCGGCGGCGAAGTACTCCTCGTGCACCGAGCGCACGATGTCCGGGCGGGTCTGGTTCAGGACCTCGTTGCACCCCTCCAACTGCTGGAAGTCGTCCAGCGAGGGGTTCTGCGCCTGGAGCATGGTGCCCATCGCGCCATCGGCGACCACCACGCGGGTGGCGAGCGCCTCGCGGAGGGCGGACACACGGGTCCGGGTGTCGGCGGACGGGGTGGACGGCGACGAGGCCATGAAGGGGCTCCCTAGGATGCGACGGCTGTCGGCTTTGCGCTACCCGGTGCCGTCCGCGGGGGACGTCCCGGGGGAGGACGCACGCCGCCAGGGTAGCCGGGACCGGAAGCTGATGGTCGAGCAGTCCACGAGACGGACGAGTATGGCGGGGCGGATGCCCGCCGAAGGGGTGACCTTTCGGCCCCGAAACGGGCCGTGAAACAGTCCGGGAAGAGCCGGGGGCGAGCCGGGGAGGGACCGGGGGCGAGACAGCGGCAGCCCGGGGAACGAGACCGGCGGCGGCCCCGGCGGACGGGACAGGGACGGCCCCGGAGAGGGGCAGAGGAGGGACAGCCACGGCCCCGGGGACGAGCCGAGGACAAGACGGCCACGGCCCGGGAACAAGGCGGGGACGAGGCAGCCACGGCCCGGGAACAAGGCAGGGACGAGGCAGCCACGACCCGGGAACAAGGCAGGGACGAGGCAGCCACGGCCCCCGGGGACGAGGCGGGCGCGGGTCGGGAGTGGCCACCCGGGAGGAGGGCCGGGGACAGGCGGCCTCTGCCCCTTCCCAGCCGCTGCCGGAGGAGCGGTCCGGGCCACCGGGACGTGGCCGAAGTGCAACAGTTGCCCGCCGACCATTGGCGGGAGGTCGGCATGGACCGGTATTGTTCGGCATTGCCGAACGACGTCAGCGTCACCGAGGTCGGCAGTCGAAGGGGACGGAGGCAGTACGTCGATGGCACGGAACATCCAGTCGCTCGAACGGGCGGCCGCGATGCTGCGCCTGCTCGCGGGCGGCGAGCGGCGGCTCGGCCTGTCGGACATCGCCTCCTCGCTGGGTCTGGCCAAAGGCACCGCCCACGGCATCCTGCGCACCCTCCAGCACGAGGGCTTCGTCGAGCAGGACGACGCCTCCGGGCGCTACCAGCTGGGCGCCGAGCTGCTGCGCCTGGGCACGACGTACCTCGACGTGCACGAGCTGCGGGCGCGTGCCCTGGTGTGGACGGACGACCTGGCCCGGTCGAGCGGTGAGAGCGTCCACCTCGGCGTCCTGCACCAGCAGGGCGTCCTGATCGTGCACCACGTCTTCCGACCCGACGACAGTCGGCAGGTGCTGGAGATCGGGGCCATGCAGCCGCTGCACTCCACGGCGCTGGGCAAGGTGCTGTCGGCGTACGACCCGGTCGCACACAGCGAGGCACTGGAGACCGACCGCAAGGCGTACACGGACCGGACCGTCTGCGAGCCGGACGGCTTCGAGTACATCCTGGACATCACACGCGCGCGTGGCTACGCGGCCGACGTGGAGGAGACCTGGGAGGGTATCGCGTCCATCGCGGCCCCCATCCACGACCGCAGGCGCATGCCGGTCGGCGCGGTCGGCATCACCGGGGCCGTGGAACGGCTGGGCCGGGACGGCGAGCTGCGGCCCGAGCTGGTCGCGGCGGTACGGGACTGCGCCCGCGCGGTGTCGCGGGACCTGGGCGCCGGGCGGTTCTAGCAGGGCGGTGCCAGCCGGGCGGTCGCAGTCGGGCGGCCCACTGGCCGGCGCGTGGAGACGGTACGGGACAACGAAGGCCGGAACGCCGAACGCGTTCCGGCCTTCGGCGTTCCCGGCGGGGCACACCGCAGCCAAGATCGATAGTCCACGACGATCAATAACGATCGTGTTTTCGATAACAGTGCTCTTGACGCATACGGGACGCCGGGACGAGACTCGCGTCCATCGGTCGGCATTGTCGAACACCTACCGGCAATACGCGTTAGAGTGTGACAACGCCAAGGGCCGCCATCGCTCTCACACCGAGGGCGCCGGAACACCCGGAGGGACCCGGGGGTTCGGCTTTCCCTGGACGAAGGACAAAGGAGTCGCGGGTGTCCAGCTCCGACATCTTCATCGGCGAGACCATCGGTACCGCCATACTCATCCTGCTCGGCGGCGGCGTCTGCGCCGCCGTGACGCTCAAGGCCTCCAAGGCCCGCAACGCCGGCTGGCTCGCCATCGCCTTCGGCTGGGGCTTCGCCGTCATGACGGGGGCGTACATCTCGACCCCCCTGTCCGGCGCCCACCTCAACCCGGCCGTGACGGTCGGCATAGCGATCAAGGACGGCGAGTGGGGCAACGTCCCCACCTACTTCGCCGGCCAGATCCTCGGCGCCATGATCGGCGCGGTCCTGGTCTGGATCGCCTACTACGGCCACTTCCAGGCCCACCTGACCGACCCGGAGATCGTCGGCGCTCCCGGCACGCAGGACACCCCGGCCAAGGCCGTCGAGGCCCAGGAGAAGGGCGCCGGCCCGGTGCTGGGCGTCTTCTCCACCGGACCCGAGATCCGGAACGTGGTGCAGAACCTCGCCACCGAGATCATCGGCACCTTCGTCCTGCTGCTCGCCATCCTCACCCAGGGCCTGAACGACGAGGGCAACGGCCTCGGCACCCTGGGCGCCCTGATCACCGCGTTCGTGGTGGTCTCGATCGGCCTCTCCCTCGGTGGCCCGACCGGCTACGCGATCAACCCGGTCCGCGACCTCGGGCCGCGCATCGTGCACGCCCTGCTGCCCCTGCCCAACAAGGGCGGTTCCGACTGGTCCTATGCCTGGGTCCCGGTCGTCGGTCCGCTGATCGGCGGCGCGATCGCCGGAGGTGTCTACAACGTCGCGTTCGCCTGAGCGGACATCCGCTCGGCCATCATCGAGCCGCAGCACACGCGCCGTACGCACCGACCACCACACCACGGAAACCCAGGAGCACACCGTGACCGACGCTCACACCGCAGGCCCCTTCATCGCCGCCATCGACCAGGGCACGACCTCGTCGCGCTGCATCGTCTTCGACCGCGACGGGCGCATCGTCTCCGTCGACCAGAAGGAGCACGAGCAGATCTTCCCCAAGCCGGGCTGGGTCGAGCACGACGCCACCGAGATCTGGACCAACGTCCAGGACGTCGTCGCCTCCGCGATCGAGAAGGCCGGCATCACCCGCGACGACATCAAGGCCATCGGCATCACCAACCAGCGCGAGACCACCCTCGTCTGGGACAAGAACACCGGTGAGCCCGTCCACAACGCCATCGTCTGGCAGGACACCCGCACCGACGCCCTCTGCCGGGAGCTGGGCCGCAACGTCGGCCAGGACCGTTTCCGCCGCGAGACGGGCCTTCCCCTCGCCTCCTACTTCGCCGGCCCCAAGGCCCGCTGGCTACTCGACAACGTCGACGGTCTGCGCGAGCGCGCCGAGGCGGGCGACCTGCTCTTCGGCACCATGGACACCTGGGTCATCTGGAACCTGACCGGCGGGGTGAACGGCGGCAAGCACGTCACCGACGTCACCAACGCCTCCCGCACCATGCTGATGAACCTGCACACCATGCAGTGGGACGAGAAGATCGCCGAGTCCATCGGCGTGCCGACGCGGATGCTCCCCGAGATCCGCTCCTCCGCCGAGGTCTACGGCGAGATCACGGGCGGCCGCCTCGGCGAGCTGCTCGGCGGCATCCCGGTCGCCTCCGCGCTCGGTGACCAGCAGGCGGCCCTGTTCGGCCAGACCTGCTTCTCCGAGGGCGAGACCAAGTCGACGTACGGCACCGGCACCTTCATGCTGATGAACACCGGCGACAAGATCATCAACTCGTACAGCGGCCTGGTGACCACCGTGGGCTACCAGATCGGCGACAAGAAGCCGGTCTACGCCCTGGAGGGCTCGATCGCCGTCACCGGTTCGCTGGTGCAGTGGATGCGCGACCAGATGGGCCTGATCTCCACCGCCGCCGAGATCGAGACGCTGGCGATGCAGGTCGAGGACAACGGCGGCGCCTACTTCGTGCCGGCCTTCTCCGGTCTGTTCGCCCCGTACTGGCGCTCCGACGCCCGCGGTGTGATCGCCGGCCTCACCCGGTACGTCACCAAGGCGCACCTCGCGCGCGCCGTCCTGGAGGCCACCGCCTGGCAGACGCGGGAGATCGCGGACGCCATGACGAAGGACTCCGGTGTGGAGCTGACCGCCCTCAAGGTCGACGGCGGGATGACCTCCAACAACCTGCTGATGCAGACCCTCGCCGACTTCGTGGACGCGCCCGTGGTGCGCCCGATGGTCGCCGAGACCACCTGCCTCGGCGCCGCCTACGCCGCCGGTCTCGCCGTCGGCTTCTGGAACAGCACCGACGACCTGCGCGCCAACTGGCGGCGGGCCGCCGAGTGGACCCCCCGCATGGACGCGGAGATCCGCGACCGTGAGTACAAGAGCTGGCTCAAGGCCGTCGAGCGGACCATGGGCTGGCTCGAGGACGAGGAGTAAGAACCGCAATGACCACTCAGTCCACCCTGCAGTCCGTGCCTGCCCTGGGTACGCACCCGGCCTCCGGCTCGAACCCGAGCCGGGCCGAGACCCGGGAGCAGCTCTCCAAGGCGTCGTACGACCTTCTCGTGATCGGCGGTGGCATCCTGGGCATCTCCACCGCCTGGCACGCCGCGCAGTCCGGCCTCAGGGTGGCCGTGGTCGATGCCGGCGACTTCGCCGGTGCCACCTCCTCCGCCTCCTCCAAGCTGCTCCACGGCGGACTGCGCTACCTGCAGACCGGCGCGGTGAAGCTGGTGGCGGAGAACCACTTCGAGCGCCGTGCGGTCTCCCGCCAGGTGGCCCCCCACCTGGCGAACCCGCTCACCTTCTACCTCCCCGTGTACAAGGGCGGGCCGCACGGCGCGGCGAAGCTCGGCGCCGGTGTCTTCGCGTACTCGGCACTGTCCGCCTTCGGTGACGGCGTCGGCCACCTGCTGTCGCCGGCCAAGGCCGCGCAGGACGTGCCGGAGCTGCGCACCGACAACCTCAAGGCCGTGGCCGTGTACGGCGACGACCAGATGAACGACGCCCGCATGGCGCTGATGACGGTCCGCGCGGCGGCCGAGTCCGGTGCGGTCGTCCTCAACCACGCCGAGGTCACCGGCCTGCGCTTCACCAAGGGCCGGGTGACCGGCGCCGAGCTGAAGGACCGGCTGAGCGGCGACGAGTTCGGGGTCAGCGCCCGCCTGGTGCTCAACGCCACCGGCCCCTGGGTCGACCACCTGCGCCGCATGGAGGACCCGAAGGCGGTCCCGTCCATCCGCCTCTCCAAGGGCGCGCACCTGGTGCTCAAGCGCACCGCGCCCTGGAAGGCGGCGCTGGCCACCCCGATCGACAAGTACCGGATCACCTTCGCCCTCCCCTGGGAGGACATGCTGCTGCTCGGCACGACCGACGAGGAGTTCGAGGGCGACCCGGCGGACGTCGCGGTCAACGACAAGGACATAACCCAGATCCTCGACGAGGCCGCGTTCTCCATCCGCGACCAGCAGCTCGACCGGGACCTGATCACGTACTCCTTCGCGGGTCTGCGCGTGCTGCCGGGCGGTCCCGGTGACACCGCGAAGGCCAAGCGCGAGACGGTCGTCACCGAGGGCCGGGGCGGCATGCTCTCCGTCGCGGGCGGCAAGTGGACCACCTTCCGCCACATCGGCCGCACCGTCATGCAGAAGCTGGAGGCGCTGCCGGGCCACCCGCTGGGCGACGACTTCGAGCCGATCGCCTCGCTGCCGAAGAAGCTGCCGCTGCCCGGCGTCGCCAACCCGCGCGCGGTGGCACACAGGCTGCTGGTGGACGGCCCGGCACCCGGCCCGCGCATGGCGGCGGACACCGCACGGCACCTGGCCACGCACTACGGCTCGCTGGCCTTCGACATCGCCCGCCTGGCCAACGACAGCCCGGAGCTGGCCGAGCGGGTGCACCCCGACGCCCCGGAGATCTGGGCGCAGGTCGTGTGGGCCCGGGACAACGAGTGGGCCGAGACGCAGGACGACGTGCTGCGCCGGCGGACCACGCTGACCATCCGCGGCCTGGCCACGGACGACGTCCGCGCCAAGGTCCAGGACCTGCTCGACAAGAAGTAGGAACCGACCACCCGCCGGGTGGGGGCGGCGGCCCGCGCCGATGGAGCCGCCGCCCCCACGCGCGGGTGTCTCGCGGTTCACGCCGACCCCCATAATGTCCTGAGACATCGGATGTCTCAGCGGCATCTTCGAAGCACAGGGAGGTCGGCCGTGGCGGTCACCGACGAGGCCATCGAGAAGATCAAGGACATGATCGTCTCAGGCGCGCTGCGGCCCGGCGACCGGCTGCCCAAGGAGAGCGAGCTCGCCGCCGGCCTCGGGCTGTCCCGCAACTCCCTGCGCGAGGCCGTGCGCGCCCTGTCCCTGATCCGGATCCTGGACGTGCGGCAGGGGGACGGCACCTACGTCACCAGCCTGGATCCGCAGCTCCTGCTGGAGGCCATCGGCTTCGTCGTCGACTTCCACCGCGACGACACGGTGCTGGAGTTCCTCGCCGTGCGCCGCATACTGGAGCCGGCCGCGACCGCGATGGCGGCCTCCCGGATCAGTGAGCCGGATCTGGACGCGCTCAGTGCCCGGCTGGACGCCCTCGGCCCCGAACCGTCGGTGGAGGAACTGGTCGCCTCCGATCTGGAGTTCCACCGGGGCATCGTGGGCACCTGTGGCAACTCGGTGCTCTGCTCCCTCCTCGACGGTCTGTCCGGCCCCACCACCCGGGCCCGCGTCTGGCGCGGGCTCACCCAGGAGGACGCGGTCGGCCGCACCCTGCGCGAGCACCGCGCGATCCTCGCCGCACTGCGCGACCGGGACGCGGAGGCGGCACGCTCCTGGGCGACGGTGCACATCGCGTCCGTGGAGCAGTGGCTGCGCTCCACTCTCTGATCCGGCTCCGATCCGGTGGCGGCGGCCGGGTGTCCGGCCGACGGGAACGGGGCAGTGATGCGTTCACTCCCCCGTGCGAGGGGGCTGCGGGCGGCCCCTCGGCACGCCGTAAGGTTGGGGGGTACGCGAGGGCACGTCGGAAGGAGGCGCTGAGTGATCGAGCTCGAGGGGGTTCCCGAGCTGGTCGACCCGGTCATGGTGGCCGCGTTCGAAGGCTGGAACGACGCCGGCGACGCCGCCTCCACCGCGGTCGCGCATCTCGACAAGGAGTGGAAGGGCGAGGTGTTCGCGGCGCTCGACGCCGAGGACTACTACGACTTCCAGGTCAACCGTCCCACGGTGTTCGTGGAAGCGGGCGTCCGCAAGATCACGTGGCCGACGACGAGACTGTCGGTAATCCGGGTCGGCGGCGACAAACCGCGTGACCTCGTGCTGGTCCGCGGCATCGAGCCGTCCATGCGCTGGCGCTCGTTCTGCAACGAGCTGCTCGGCTTCGCCCACGAGCTGGGCGTCGAGCTGGTGGTCGTCCTGGGCGCCCTGCTGGGCGACACCCCGCACACTCGTCCGGTCCCGGTCAGCGGGACCACGTCGGATGCCGACCTGGCCCGGCGCATGGATCTGGAGGAGACCAGGTACGAGGGGCCCACGGGCATCGTCGGCATCCTCCAGGAGGCGTGCACGCACGCGGGCGTACCGGCAGTGTCGCTGTGGGCCGCGGTGCCGCACTACGTGTCGCAGCCGCCGAACCCGAAGGCCACGCTGGCCCTGCTGAACCGGCTCGAGGATCTCATCGGCGTGCGCATCCCGCTGGGCGAGCTGCCCGAGGACGCGCGTGCCTGGCAGGTGGGTGTGGACCAGCTGGCCGCCGAGGACAGCGAGGTCGCCGAGTACGTCCAGTCGCTCGAGGAGGCCCGGGACACCGCGGAGCTGCCGGAGGCGTCGGGCGAGGCGATCGCCCGCGAGTTCGAGCGGTATCTGCGACGCCGGGACGGCTCCGGTCCCGGCGGGACGGGTGGACCGGGTGGCCACGCCACGGCTGATGGCACAGACGGCGCGCCGGGGACGCCGTATCTGCGGGACAACCCCAGCGGCCGGGCCCGTCCGCCGAGACCGCCGAAGACAGGCGGGGACGACGAGGAGTCGTCGGAGGACTGAGCCGAGCACTGAGCCGACGAGACAGGGGGCGCTTCCCGCCGGGAAGCGCCCCCTGTCCGCGTGGTTCGCCTGTTGGTGGTCGCCCGTCTAGAGCGCCACGCCCAGCAGCGCGTCGACCGCGCGGGAGACGACGCCGGGGGCGCCGATGTCCGTACCGCCGCTCTCCTGCTGCAGCGCGGCCCAGCGGTCGACGGCGTCGAGTGCGGCCGGGGAGTCCAGGTCGTTCGCGAGTGCCTCTCGGATCTCGTCGACGAGTGCCTCGGCGGACGGGCCGTCGGGCCGGGAGACGGCCGCGCGCCAGCGCTCCAGCCGGGCGAGGGCGTCCTGAAGCACCTGGTCGGTCCACTCCCAGTCGGAGCGGTAGTGGTGGGCGAGCAGCGTGAGCCGGATGGCGGCCGGGTCGACGCCCTCGCGACGCAGCTTCGAGACGAAGACCAGGTTGCCCCTGGACTTGGACATCTTCTCGCCGTCGAGACCCACCATGCCGGCGTGGACGTACGCCTTGGCCATGGGGAACTCTCCGGTGAGCGCCTGGGCGTGCGAGGCGCCCATCTCGTGGTGCGGGAAGGCGAGGTCGGAGCCGCCGCCCTGGACGTCGAAGCCCATCCCGAGGTGGTCGAGGGCGATGGCCACGCACTCGATGTGCCAGCCGGGGCGTCCGCGGCCGAGGGAGCCGCCGTCCCAGCTGGGCTCGCCCTCCCGGGCCGCCATCCACAGCATGGGGTCGAGCGGGTTCTTCTTGCCCGGCCGGTCCGGGTCGCCGCCCCGCTCTGCGGAGAGCAGTCGCATGGCGGCGGCGTCGAGGTGGGAGACGCCGCCGAAGTGGGGGTCGGACTCCACGGAGAAGTAGGTGTCGCCCTCGAGCTCGTACGCCGCGCCCCCGTCCCGCAGCCGCTCGACGAGCGGGACGATGCCGGGTATGGCCTCCACGGCGCCTATGTAGTGCCGCGGCGGCAGCATCCGCAGCGCCGTCATGTCCTCGCGGAAGAGGGCGGTCTCCTTCTCGGCGAGGGCGGTCCAGTCGACGCCGTCGCGCACGGCCCGCTCCAGCAGCGGGTCGTCCACGTCGGTGACGTTCTGGACGTAGTGAACCTGCCGCTTGGTGTCGAGCCACACGCGCTGCACGAGGTCGAACGCGTTGTAGGTCGCCGCGTGTCCCATGTGGGTGGCGTCGTACGGCGTGATGCCGCAGACATAGATGCGGGCGACGGGACCCGGGTCGAGAGTGACCAGGCCTCCGGTCGCGGTGTCGTGGATCCTCAGGTCGCGGCCCTGACCAGGCAGGGCGGGGACCTCGGAAGCGGGCCAGGCATGCATGTCATGAGCCTAACCGGACGGATGTTCCGTACACGAACCGGACCGGTCCGGATGGCCGGTAAGGCGCTCTTGCGCGACACCGCCCGCCGTGCGGGATGTCACCGGCCGTCCTACGGGCGCCGCCGTACGGACGCCGTCCGCCCTCGTACTCGCCCCGCTTCCCCCGTACCCGCCCCGCTTCCCCCCGTACCCGCGCTGCCTGCCGCCCTACCGGCGGCACCGGCCGTCGTGCTGGTCGGCGACACCGGGTCGCTACACCGGCGGCCAGGGGATGGCCGGCCACTCGCCGCTCGGTGCGGGGTGCTTCCCGGCGGTCAGCAACGCCTCCACACGCGCGCGCGTGGCGTCGAGTTCGGCGGGGGTGATGAGCGGGCCGAGCCGGACCGCCAGGGGCCCGTCGACCGTCAGAGCCTGCCTGAGGGCGTCGAGCACGGCCAGGGCCTCCCCGGTGAGCGGATCACCCGCCCAGCCCCACAGCAGGGTGCGCAGCTTGTTCTCGGCGTGGAAGGTCACCCCGTGGTCGATGCCGTACAGCCGCTCCTCGGCCGAGGGCAGCAGATGGCCGCCCTTGCGGTCGGCGTTGTTGATCACGGCGTCCAGGACGGCGAGCCGACGCAGTCGCTCGTCGTCGGCGTGTACGAGCAGCGCGGTGCGGCCCTCGCCGACCTCGGCGAAGGCGACCGCCTTCCAGCCGGGTCCGGGCTCCTCGTCCTCCACCAGGGCGAGCAGGTCCGTCTGGGGCACCGTCTCGATCCACAGCTGGCACATGCCTTCGCCGTACGGCCCGTCGCGCAGCACGGTGGGCGGTACGAGGCCCCAGCCGGTCGCCTCGGAGACCTCGTAGGCGGCGACCTCGCGCCGGGCGAGGTCGCCGTCCGGGAAGTCCCACAGGGGCCGCTCCCCGGCGACCGGCTTGTAGACGCAGGCGGCTTCGAGTCCCTCGTGCGTCACCGTGCAGTACAGCGCCGCGTTGGAGGCGTCACGGATGCGTCCGCGTACGGTCAGCTCGCCCAGCACGAGCAAATCGGCGGCCGCCACGTCGGGGGTCACGCTCCGCGGCGGTATCCGTTCTGGCGCGGACATACATGTCCTTCCGGGTCGAGCGGGAGGCTGCACAGCGGGCACGGCGGCCGCCCGGCGTTGACGACGTCGAGGGCGCGCTTGGCGAAGGCCCTGGCCTGCGCGCCGGTGAGCCGGACCCGCAGCATCGGGGGGCCGTTCTCCTCGTCCTGGAGCAGCCGCTCCTCGGCCTCCGCCAGGTCCTCCTCGGACTCGGCGTCCAGCTCCACCAGTGCCTGCGCCTCGACGATCATGCGCTGGTCGTCGCCGTCCCAGGCCAGCGCCATGGTGCCGACCCTGAACTCCTCCTCGACGGGGGCGTCCAGCGGGCCGGTGTCGGCGGGCTCGGCGGGAGCCACGGCGGGGACGACGGTGCTGCCGCCGCTACGCCGTACGACCTCGTCGAGGAGTTCGTCCATGCGCTCGGCGAGGGCGGCGACCTGGGTCTTCTCCAGGGCCACGCTGGTCACCCGGGAGCCTGCGGTGGCCTGGAGGAAGAACGTACGGCGCCCGGGCAGCCCGACCGTACCGGCCACGAAACGTTCCGGTTGGTCGTAGAGGAACACCTGACGGGACACGTCCTGTCTCCATGGAAGTCGGGGGAAGCGGGGAAAGCGGGAATGCGGGGGTACTGCGGCGACCGCCTCACCCTACTGCGGCCGACGATCACGGTGCGCCCGCACCACCACCGACCGGGGCCCGGTCGCCCGGGGGCTCCTCGTGGGGGGCCAGGGAGGCGAAGTCTCCGGTGTCCCCGAGACGGACGAGGAACGGGCGCAGCCGGGTGTAGCGGATCGCGGTGACGGAGCAGGGCTCGACGGAGATCCGCTGGAAGAGGTCGAGATGCAGGCCGAGGGCCTCCGCGACCAGGGACTTGATGATGTCGCCGTGGGAGCACATCAGGTAGACGGCGTCGGGGCCGTGGTCGCGCTCCACGCGCGCGTTCCACTCGCGCACCGCCTCGGCGGCGCGGGTCTGCATCGCGCGCATCGACTCGCCGCCGGGGAACGCCGCGGCGGAAGGGTGCGCCTGGACCACTTCCATCAGTGGCTCGTCCGCCAGTTCGGCGAGCTTGCGGCCGGACCAGTCGCCGTAGTGGCACTCCCCGATCCGTTCGTCGGTGTGCGCCTTCAGTTCGGGCCGGGCGTCGAGCAGCGGTCGGATCGTCTCCTGGCAGCGCTGCAGCGGGCTGGTGACGACCTCGGAGAGCGGCAGGGCGGCGAGCCGGCCGGGCAGCGCGGCGGCCTGTGCTGCCCCGCGTTCGTCGAGGGCGACGCCGGGCGTCCAGCCGGCGAGCAGCCCCTCGGTGTTGGCGGTGGAACGTCCGTGCCTGACCAGGATCAGCGTGGGCATGCGCACAGGGTAGGCATACGGCGCGGTGCGCGGGCACCGGGGTGAGGGGAGAATGCGTTCGGTGATCGTCGACTGTGCCATCTACCGGGACGGGCGCCGCACGGACGGGCCCGAGGACCTCTCCGACGCGCTCGGCGAGGCGCGGACCGCGGGCGCCTTCGTCTGGATCGGCCTGCACGAACCGACGGAGGAGGAGTTCGACCTGGTCACCGAGGAGTTCGGGCTGCACCCGCTGGCGGTGGAGGACGCGCTCAAGGCCCACCAGCGGCCCAAGCTGGAGGTGTACGAGGACTCGCTCTTCGCCGTCCTCAAGCCGGTGGTGTACGAGCCGGAGAGCGACGCCGTCTCCACCGGCGAGCTCATGATCTTCCTGGGCGACGCGTTCGTGGTGGTCGTCCGGCACGGCGAGGGCGCCCCGCTGAAGGCCGTACGGCAGCGTCTGGAGCACGAGCCCGAACTGCTCGGCAACGGGCCCACCGCGGTGCTGTACGCGATAGCGGACGCCGCCGTCGACCACTACCTGGAGGTGGCGGTCGAGCTGCAGAACGACCTGGAGGAGCTGGAGGCGGAGGTCTTCTCGCCGGACGGCGGCGGCTCCCGGCACACCGCGTCCCGGATCTACACCTTCAAGCGGCAGGTCCTGGAGTTCCGCCGGGCGACCGGTCCGCTGGCGCCGCCGCTGGCCCGGCTGGCCGGGACGGGGGCGTTCGGCGCCGGGGTGCCGTTCGTGGACGACCGGGCGCGGCCGTTCTTCCGCGACGTGAGCGACCACCTCACGCGCGTGAACGAGTCGGTGGAGGGCCTGGACCGGCTGGTCTCCGACATCCTTTCGGCACACCTGGCGCAGACCGGCGTCCGGCAGAACGACGACATGCGGAAGATTTCCGCGTGGGCGGCCATGGCGGCGGTCCCCACGATGCTCGCGGGGGTCTACGGCATGAACTTCGACCACATGCCGGAACTGCACTGGGAGGGGGGCTACCCGGCGGTGATCGTGGTGATGGCCGCTCTGGAGGTGCTGTTGTTCCGGCTGTTCAAGCGCCGCGGCTGGTTGTAGACCCGCGAAAGGGGCCGGCTGCGGACCCGCGGAGGGGGCCGGGGTCGTCAGGCGACCTCGGGGGCCGCGGCGGCGGGTCTGCCGAGCGCGTCGCGCCGTCGCGGTGGCCGCAGGGTGACCATGCGGCGCCGGCCGGCCAGTCGCTCGTAGGCGTACACCGCGTGGATGCCCGCCGCGAGCATCGTCGACCTGGTGCGCGACCAGCCGAGTAGGTGCCCCATGCGGGCCATCACCGCGAGGCTGACGTCCCGGTGGACGCGGATCTCGGCGAGCGCGCACTCGCGCAGCGTCCGCCGGATGAACCGTCCGTGCCCGGCCGCGGCGTAGCGCAGCAGTTCCTCGTGGGAGTAGGCGAGGTGGTTGTCCTCGTCGGCCGAGATCATCCGGACGGCCCGGCCCAGGTCCGGGTGGTCCGTGAAGTGCTTGAGGAGCATCGCCATCTGTTCGGCCGCGCGCTGTTCGGTGACCCTGCTGTGCGCGAGGTAGGTGATGATGTCCCGCGTCGTGAGGGGCTGGTCGGCCTTGAGCCTGGCGTGGGAGAGACCGATACCGCGCCGCTCCAGGAGCATGGTGTAGTCGGTCTCGGGGGGTACCTCCACGGGCTCGAGACCGCGCTTCTTCAGCAGGGCGTTGAAGATCCGTCCGTGCTTGTCCTCGTCCGCGCCGTGCCGGCTGATCTTGGGCGCGAGGGCGCGCTCGCTCTCCGGTACCAGCGCCGCGATGCGCGCGTTCTCCCAGCCGCCCTGCGACTCGCCGCCGGCCGCGATGGAGCAGAAGAGACGGAACGACTCGTCGTTGTGGACGATCTCCTGGAAAAGACTCTTGGCCGAAAACATCGCTGGCACCTCTCTGCCTCCGCAGGGCTTCGCGGGTTCCGCAGACCGCGCGGACTCCGCGAAGTACGAGTCAAGTGCGGGAGAGGGGGCTCGGCAACAGGTGCGGTGGCCAACTCAGCCAGAAGAAGGACGGGCGGGGACACGACGAGGCGTAACCACTCGCGCGCGGGAGCGTTGTTCCCCGTGACGGCCGTGGCGGGGAAGACCCCCGAGCCCCCACCACGGCCGCAGAAACCTACCGGTACCTCTGGCCTCCGGCTAGGCCAGTCCGGCGCGCTCCAGGGCTTCGGTGCCGGCGCGGAGTGCGGCGATCCGCTCGTCGAGCGTGAAGCCCGCGGGGGCGAGGGTCAGCGTGGTGACACCGGCCGCGGCGTAGGCCTTCATCCGGTCCGCGATGCGGTCGACGGAGCCGAGCAGCGTCGTCCGGTCGATCAGGTCGTGCGGTACGGCCGCGCCGGCGCCCTGCTTGTCGCCGGACAGGTACTTGTCCTGGATCTCGGCGGCCTCCGCCTCGTACCCCATGCGCTGGGCGAGCTGGTTGTAGAAGTTCTGCTTGCGGCTGCCCATGCCGCCGACGTAGAGCGCGGTGTAGGGCCGGAAGGTGTCGGCGAGCGTCGTGACGTCCTTGTCGTCGCCGAGGGCCAGCGGCAGGGTCGGGCAGACGTCGAAGCCGTCGAGGGTCTTCCCTGCCTTCTCGCGCCCGGCGCGCAGGTGCCGGATCGCGGTGTCCTCCAGGTGGTCGGCGGACGGGAAGATGAGCAGGGCGCCGTCGGCGATCTCGCCGGTCTGCTCCAGGTTCTTCGGCCCGATCGCGGCGACGTAGAGCGGGATGTGCTCGCGCTGGGGGTGCACGGTCAGCTTGATCGGCTTGCCGGGGCCGCCGGGCAGCGGAAGCGTCCAGTGCTGTCCCTCGTACGACAGCCGCTCGCGGGTCATCGCCTTGCGCACGATCTCGACGTACTCGCGGGTGCGGGCGAGCGGCTTGTCGAACTTGACGCCGTACCAGCCCTCGGAGACCTGCGGGCCGGAGACGCCGAGGCCGAGGCGGAAGCGGCCCTTCGAGAGGGAGTCCAGGGTGGCGGCCGTCATCGCGGTCATGGCGGGCTGGCGGGCCGGGATCTGGAAGATGGCCGAGCCCACGTCGATGCGCTCGGTCTGGGCGGCGACCCAGGTGAGCACGGTGGCCGCGTCGGAGCCGTAGGCCTCGGCGGCCCAGCACACGTCGTAGCCGAGCCGGTCGGCCTCCTGGGCGACGGCCAGGTTGTCCGCGTCCATTCCGGCACCCCAGTAGCCGAGGTTGATCCCGAGCTGCATGGCCGATTCCCCTTACTGATCAGTAATGCCTTTCGGGTTCCGACCATAGCGTGGGAATTCGGTTGTCCACAGGCCCCCACAGCGCAAGCCGTGGCCAGTAATGTCGGCGTTCATGGAGCAGAGGCATCTCGGCCGCACCGGCCTGCGCGTGTCCCGCATCGGTCTCGGCACCCTGACCTGGGGCCGGGGCACGGACGAGCACGACGCCGCGGACCTCTTGAAGATTTTCTGGGAAGCGGGCGGGACCCTCGTCGACACCGCGGACGTGTACGGCGACGGGGAGTCCGAGTACCTGCTCGGGCGGCTCATGGAGGGCCTGGTTCCGCGCCGGGACCTGGTGATCTCGACGAAGGCCGGCAGCGTGCCGGATCCCGACCGCCGCTTCGACGGTTCGCGCGCCCATCTGCTCTCCGCGCTGGACGCCTCGCTGGCCCGCCTCGGCACGGACCACGTCGACGTGTGGCACCTGCACGCCTTCGACCCGCACACGCCGCTGGAGGAGACCCTGCACGCCCTCGACGTGGCGGTGAGCAGCGGCCGTGCCCGGTACGCGGGGACCTCCAACTTCTGCGGCTGGCAGCTGGCCAAGGCGGCGACCTGGCAGTTGGCGGCGCCGGGCGTACGGAACCGGCTCGCGAGCACCCAGATGGAGTACTCCCTGCTCCAGCGGGGCATCGAGCGCGAGGTGCTGCCGGCCGCCCTCGACCTGGGGATCGGCCTGCTGCCCTCCTCGCCGCTGGGCCGCGGCGTCCTCACCGGCAAGTACCGCAAGGACGCGACGCCGTCGGACTCGCGCGGCGCTTCGGAGCATCTGGCCCCGTTCGTCGCGCCCTACCTCGACGACACGGCCGGCCACATCGTGGACGCGGTGGCGACGGCGGCGGACGGGCTGGCGGTGACCCCGCTCGAGGTGGCGCTGGCCTGGGTCCGCGACCGGCCCGGCGTGGTCGCCCCGATCGTCGGCGCGCGCAACGCGCGGCAACTCACGGCTGCGTTGTCAGTGGAGACCCTTAGTCTTCCTGACGAGATCTGCCGGGCTCTCGACGACGTGTCGGCGCCCGTGCACCGCTATCCCGATCACGACTGGAGCACGCTGTGAGCACGGAGCCCGAGCCCGCCTCTGAGGACACCGCGGACGCCTTGGACGCCGTGGACGCCGGGCCGGAGACCCCGGGCACCGCGAACGGGGCCGAGCCGGACGCCGCCGGAAACGACGTGTCGGCAGCCGACCGGGCTTCCGGGTCCGGGGCTGCCGACGTCGGGACCGCCGCCGGGGAGCCCGGAGAACCGGGCCGTGGAGCGGCCGGGGAGGCCCGAGAGCCGGACGGTGACGGCGCCCGAGAGGCCGAAGAGCCGGGCGGTGACGGCGCCGCCGGCGACGGTGCGGCGGGGCAGGTGTCCGAGGCCCAGGCCGAGCTGGCCGCTCAGCGGCTGGTGCGGGAGCGGATCGAGCGGCGGAAGGCCGAGAAGCAGGCGCCGGTCGGCGCCGGGGCCAAGCTCAGCGGCACGGCGGCCGATCTACTCGCCGCCGTGCGGGCCGTGGAGAGCGGCGAGAAGACCGCGGCCACGGTCTTCGGCGACCCCACCCCCGCACCGCGCCGCGCCGCCCCGGAGCCGGTACGACAGCCACAGCCGGTGCCGGCCGGGACGGGCACCGGGCCCGCGGGACCCGCGCCGGAGACCGTCCAGGCCGTGCGGCGGGTACTGACCGAGGGCGGTGCCCCCGAGGCGCTCGCGCCGCAGACCGCCGCGCTTCTCGGCGAGGGCGCCCAGGAGGCGTTGCGGGCGGACCCCTGGCAACTGCTCCGCGTCGGCGGGGTACGGCCGGAGCAGGCCGACGGGTTCGCGCGGGCACTGCTCGGCGCGGCGTGCGGCCCGGACGACGAGCGCCGTGGCCGTGCGATCACGGTATGGCTGCTGGAGCAGGCGGCCCTCGCTGGTCACACGGCCCTGGAGCTCTCGCGGCTCACGGCCACGCTGTCCCAGCGGGGCGTCCCGGACCCCGATGCCGCCGTTCAGAGCACGCTCGCCGAGGGCGAGGCGCTGGCCTTCCAGGACGCGTTGGAGGAGACGCGCGTCCACCCGCACAACGCGCCGAACGCTCCGGAAGCGTCCGGCGGGGCGGGGGGCGCGCAGAGTACGGAGGGTGCGGAGGGCACGGACGAGGGCGAGGGCGAGGAGCGTCCGGTCCGGGTCCTGGTCGGTCTGGAGCGGTACGCACTCGCCGAGGAGAGCCTCGCCGACGGTCTGGCCCGGCTGGTCGGCTCGGCGCCGAAGCAGGACGGTTCGACGGCGGACTGGGAGCAGGCCGCCGCGTCCGCGCAGGGTGCCGCCGCCGACCTGATCCGTGCCGTCGCGGACCACGGGCTGGTCCTGCACACCGGCGGTGAGGCGGCCCTGGCCGAACCGGCGGCCCTGCTGCACGCCGCGCACACCCTTGGCCTGCGCGCCTGGGCCGCCGCGCCCGGGCCCCTCGGCCGCGACCGCTTCGCCGCCCTGCTGGGTGACCCGTCCTCCGGGACCCGCCCAGCGGACTCCGCGGTCCCGGACTCCGCGGTCCCGGACGGCCCGGGACGGAACTCCGCCACGGTGGACGGGGCCGTACCGGCGGGCCCCGCCGCCGTCGGCACCGTGGCCGGACTGCTGACCGGGGCCGAGGGGCCGGGCCGGGACGCCGACGGTGCGCTCGACCTCGATCTGCTCGTCGTGCTCGACGCGCCGCAGCTGGACGTCGAGGCGGGCGCCCTGCTGGCGGAGTCGCTGCCGGACGGGGCCCGACTGGTACTCGCAGGGGATCCGGCGGTGCTGTGGTCCGTGGGCCCCGGGCGGGTCTTCGCGGATCTGCTGGCGGCGCGGGTCTGCCCACAGATCGCCTCGCGGCGTCCGGATGCCGGCCCGCTCGGCGAACTGGTCTCCGGCATCGGTATCGGAGAGCTGGGCCAGGTGGAGGCGCCCGGCAAGGAGGTCGTGATCGTGCCGGTGCGGGACGCGGGCGAAGCCGTGCACCGCACCGTCCAGCTCGTCGCGGACTCGGTGCCGCGCGCGATCGGGGTCCCCTCCGAGGAGACCCAGGTGATCACTACGGGCCACGGGGGCGCCGCGGGCACCCGGGTGCTCAACGCGGCGCTGAAGGAGCGGCTGAACCCGGGCCCCGGCCGCTTCGGCGGCTTCGACCCCGGCGACCGTGTCGTCCACTCCCCCGCACCGGGCCGTACGCAGCCGGGCCGGGTGGTGAAGGCCGACGCCGACGGACTGCACCTGTCGTGCGCGGGCGAGGCGGTCGTCGTGCCGAAGGAGCGCGTGGAGCAGTCCGTACGCCACGGATGGGCGCTGACCGCGCACCAGGCGGTGGGCGGCAGATGGCCCGCGGTGGTGGTGGTCCTGCCCGGCGATGCCGCGCAGACCCTCAGCCGCCCCTGGGTCTACACCGCGTTCGGCCGGGCCGCGCGCCATCTGTCCGTGGTGCACGGCGTGGAGCAGGCGCTGCCCCGAGCCGTGGCCGAGATCCCGGCGAAGCCACGCACGACCCGATTGCCGGTGCTGCTGGCGCCGCAGGTCCCGGTGGCCGACTGACCTCGGGCGCCTCACCCCGTCGCCCGCTCCGGGCACCCCGGACGACGACGGCGGCGGCGGTGGTGGTCGCAGGGGCCGTCCCCGGGACCACCGCCGCCGCCGTGCCTACCGGCGTGCCGGTCCGTACTCCCGCCGCTCAGCGACACCGCGCGGCGAACCGCCGCTCACCCGCGCCGCTCAGCGATTCGCCTCCGGCCGCACCGGCTCACCGTCCTCGTCCCGGTCGTCGTCCTCGTCCAGCTCCGTGTCGAGGTCTTCCTCCAGCTCCTCCAACTCCTCCTCCAACTCCTCCACCTCGCCGACGCCGGCCTCGTCGTCGTCCTCGTCGTCATCGAGGCCGTGGTCGAACTCGTCGTCGAACACGGCGCTGACGTCGAAGCGGCAGACCACCCGTTGCGGATCGGCCTGCTCGAAGGGGGCTTCCAACCATTCGCCGGGTTCGGCGGCCTCGTCCGCGGCCGTCACCCAGAGCGTGGAGTCGCCCTCTTCCAGTCCGAACTCCTTGTGCCGGGAAGCGATCTCGTCCGCCTCGAACTCGCCGAACAGGAGGCCGAGCGCCCCGTGAACCGTGCCGGAGGCCTCGACACCCGCCCCTTCGTCGTCCGCCGCCTCGACCCGCCGGGCCTGGGCCATCAGCCGCTGCGGCTCGGCCACGGCGTAGTCACGGCGGATCAGGACGCTCAGCGCGTTGGGTTCGTCGGGGCCCGTGTACGGCGGCAGCGAGTCGTCCGTGCCGGGGATCTCGAAGGGGGTGACCTCGTCGTATCGGTCGTAGAGCAGTTCGTCGTACGCCTCCGCGGCCGCGGCCAGCTGGTTGAACGCGTCGTAGACGGTCGGGTCGTCCTCCCCCGACCGGCGTTCGACCGCGGCCAGGTGGCGGTCGAGCGCGGTCTTGACCGCCTCGGCGGCGGCGCGTACCTCGGCAGCGGTGGGCTGCGCAGCATCAGACATAGTGCAGACGCTATCCGTACCGGGGCCCAGCCCGCACAATAGATGCGATGCCGGAATACGAATTTGTCGACGTGTACCTGCCGCGCGGGGTTTCCCGCAAGGAGACGACACGTCTGCTGACCGACCACGCCGAGTACGGACACTGGGAGTTGTACCGCCTGAGCCTGCTGCGCGACGGCAGCCGCAAGGTGCGGCTGCGGCGGCGGATCATCCGCCAGGTACGCGCGACCTGGTGAGCCGGTGACCGGGCTCGACCGGACGCGGGTGACGGAGACGGAGCGGGCCCCGCCGGTGCGGGGCCCCCTGTCGTGCCGAGCCGACTGTCGTGCCGGCCTCTCGCGTCACGCCGAGGCGCGGGCCTTGCGGTAGAGCACCGTGCCCGCGAGCAGCGCGCCCGCGCCCACCGGCAGGGCGAGGCCCAGCGGCAGGCCGCTGCCGGTCTCGGCGAGCCGTGCGTCGTCCCCGGGCTGGGCGACCGTCCGGGTGTCCGGCCGGCTGACGTGCGAGGAGTCGCCCGGCGTCTCGTCGTCCGAGTACGACGGGGTGTCCGGAGCGTCGGGCTCACCAGGGTCTCCGGGGTCCCCCGGCTCCTCGGGAGGCGTCTCGTGACCGCCGACGGGTGGCGTGGAGTGGTCCCCCCCGCCCCCGTTGGCGCAGTCGTTGCCGGTGGTCGGGTTGAGGACGCCGATGACGTCGACGCTGTTGCCGCACACGTTCACCGGCACGTGGATCGGCACCTCGACGTGGTTGCCGGAGGCGACGCCGGGTGAGTCCGTGGCGTGCCCGTCAGCGTGCGCCCCTCCGGGCGAGGCGTCGTGCGAGCCTCCGTGCGAGCCGTCCTGGCTCTTGGAGTCGCCGTACCCGTCGGACGCATCGCCGCCCTGGTTGGCGCACGAGTTGCCCATCGCCGGGTTGAGGACGCCGATGACGTCGACCGTGTTGCCGCAGACGTTCACCGGCACGTGCACCGGCACCTGCACCGTGTTGCCGGACAGTACGCCGGGCGAACCCGAACTCGAGCCGAGCGCTCCCGAGTCCGCGTGGGCGGCGCCGCCCGCGGCGGCGATCACGCCGGTGGCCGCCGCCATCGTCATCAGGCCCTTGCGGGTGACCTGTCGCATTTCCTGAATCCCTGCCTTGCCCTAGTCCCGTAAGCAGCGAGAGTGCTGAGAATTCCGACGTTGCCGTCGTCCCCGACCCCGAAGGCCTTTGCAAAAGCCTTCGGCCCCGGAGCGCATGGCGTGCGCTCCGGGGCCGAAGGACTCAGGCCCTCACGGGGCGAGGCACAACGTCACTTGTTGACGCAGACGTTGCCGAAGGCGGGGTTCAGCAGACCGATGACGTCGATCGTGTTGCCGCACACGTTCACCGGGACGTGGATGGGCGCCTGAACGACGTTGCCGGAAAGGACGCCGGGCGAGTGCACGGCGGCACCCTGGGCACCGGCGTCGGCGGCGGCCATGCCCGCGCCCGCGAGAACCAGACCACCGGTGGCAGCCGCGACGGCGACGACCTTCTTGAGCATTGTTCCTCCTAGTTGGCAAACGCGATCCAGATTGCTGATCGCATCACCTGTAACGAGGAGGAACTAATGAGGCTACGAGCTTATGAGCGCATTCACTCTTCCCGGTCGACGCCCGCACGCGCGGCCGAATACCGTCGCGTGCGGAAGTCACGTTCCGGCGGGCGAGTCAGGAGGCGTCGATGAAGCGGTCGAGGACCCGCACGCCGAACTGGAGCCCCTCCACCGGCACCCGCTCGTCCACGCCGTGGAACATTCCCGCGAAGTCCAGCTCCGGCGGCAGCTTGAGCGGCGCGAAGCCGAAGCAGCGGATGCCGAGGTCGTCGAAGGACTTGGCGTCGGTGCCGCCGGAGAGCATGTAGGGCACCGCCCGCGCGATCGGGTCCTCGGCGCGCAGGGCGGTCTGCATGGCGTCGACGAGCCGGCCGTCGAAGTCGGTCTCCAGCGCCTTGTCGGCGTGCACGTCCTCCCGCCGCACGCGCGGGCCGAGGATGCGGTCGAGGTCGGCGAGGAACTCCTCCTCGTAGCCGGGCAGGAAGCGCCCGTCGACGTGGGCGGTGGCCTGGCCGGGGATGACGTTGACCTTGTAGCCGGCACCGAGCTGGGTGGGTGCCGCCGAGTTGCGCAGCGTGGTGCCGATCATGCGGGCGATGCCGCCGAGCTTGGCGAGGGTCTCGTCCATGTTCTCCGGGTCGAGCTCGGTGCCGAGCGCGTCGGAGAGCTCGTCCAGGAAGGCCCGTACGGTCTTGGTGACCCTGACCGGCCACTTGTGCCGGCCGAGCCGCGCCACGGCCTCGCACAGTTCGGTGATCGCGTTGTCGTCGTTGGTCATCGAGCCGTGGCCGGCCGTGCCGTCGACGGTGAGCCGCATCCAGTGCATGCCCTTCTCGGCGGTCTCGACGAGGTAGAGCCGCAGCTTCTCGTTGACCGTGAAGGAGAACCCGCCGACCTCGCCGATCGCCTCGCTGACGCCCTCGAACAGCTCCGGGTGCTCGCGCACCAGGTGCTTGGCGCCGTACGTCCCGCCGGCCTCCTCGTCCGCCAGGAACGCCAGCACGATGTCGCGCGGGGGCTTGCGTCCGGTGCGCAGCCGGTCGCGGACGACCGCCAGCGTCATCGCGTCCATGTCCTTCATGTCGACCGCGCCGCGCCCCCACACGCAGCCGTCCGCGATCTCGCCGGAGAAGGGGTGGTGGGTCCAGTCGTCCGCGTTGGCCGGGACGACGTCGGTGTGGCCGTGGATGAGCAGCGCGGGCCGGGACGGGTCCTCGCCCTCGATCCGGGCCACCGTGGAGGCGCGTCCGGGGTGGGACTCGAAGATCTGCGGTTCGAGTCCGACCTCGGCGAGCTTCTCGGCGACGTACTCGGCCGCCTTGCGCTCGCCCGGACCCGAGTGGTCGCCGTAGTTGCTGGTGTCGATCCGGATCAGCTCGCGGCAGAGGTCGACGACCTCGTCCTCGCCGGTGACGCTCCTGGCCGTGCCCGAGTCGCTCACGTGGTTCCTCCCGCTGTCACTGCTGATGTCACTGCTGGTGGGTCTCCCTCATCCTCCCCCTCCGGCGGTCCGGGCCCAAGGAGGGGGTGATCGGCCACCCCGGAAAGCCTGGTAATGTTTACGTCGTCGCCAAGGGCAACACCCCGCGCGACAGACACCTTGTCCGGGTGGCGGAATGGCAGACGCGCTAGCTTGAGGTGCTA